>NZ_LFJT01000016.1:0-113591 GCF_001682645.1 Delftia sp. JD2 | reverse complement strand
ACAGACTCCGGTCTGGGCGGGGGCCGGGGCCCCGGGTGGCTCACGATGCGGATTGGCTGCGCTGGATGCTGCGGATGTCGAAGGCGCCGCCGGTCTGGGCCTGGTCGCTGGTGGTGACGGCCTGCTTGCCGAGCAGGGGGAAGACCAGCTCGGCAAAGCGGATGGATTCCTCCAGGTGCGGGTAGCCCGAGAGCACGAAGCTGTCCGCACCCAGCGCGGCGTACTCGCGCAGGCGCTCGGCCACGGTGGCCGCGTCGCCGACCAGGGCCGTGCCCGCGCCGCCGCGTACCAGGCCCACGCCGGCCCAGAGGTTGGGCGCCACCTCCAGCCGGTCGCGCCGCCCGCCGTGCAGCGCGGCCATGCGCGACTGGCCCACGGAGTCCATGCGCGCATAGCCGGCCTGGGCGCGGGCGATGTCCTCGTCGGTGAGCTTGCTGATCAGGCGCTCGGCATCGGCCCAGGCCTCCTCGTTGGTCTCGCGCACGATGACGTGCAGCCGCACGCCCAGGCGGACCTGGCGGCCCTGCTGCGCGGCGCGGCGGCGGATGTCGGCGAACTTTTCGGCCACGGCGGCGGGGGGCTCGCCCCAGGTGAGGTAGGCGTCCACCTGGCGCGCGGCCAGGTCGTGGGCGGCGTCCGAGGAGCCGCCGAAGTACAGCGGCGGATGCGGCTTTTGCACCGGGGGAAAGAAGTTGCGGCCCTGCTTGACCTTGAAGTATTTGCCGTCGAAGTCCACGGCCTCGCCGGCCAGCAGGCGGCGCCAGATGGTCAGGAATTCATCGGCGTAGGCATAGCGTTCGTCGTGGGCCAGGAAGATGCCGTCGGCCTCCAGCTCGGTGGCATCGCCCCCTGGCACCACGTTGAGCAGCAGGCGCCCGCCCAGGGCCTGGTCCAGCGTGGCGGCCTGGCGAGCGCTGGACACGGGCGCGCCCAGCGAGGTGCGCAGGGCCACCAGCAGCTTGATGCGCTGCGTGACGGGCACCAGGCTGGAGGCGACCACCCAGGGGTCCAGGCAGGAGCTGCCGGTGGGGATCAGCAGGCCGTCGTAGCCCAGCTCCTCGGCCGTGACGGCGATCTGGCGCATGTAGGCGTTGGTGGGGGCGCGGCCGAAGTCGGAGGTGCCGAGGTAGCGCGTGTCGCCCGAGGTGGGCAGGAACCAGAAGATGTCTGGCGATGCGTGGGGGTCTTGGCTCATGGGATCTCCGGGGACGATGGAAAAGACGGTGGCGCGGCCTCGCCCGGCACCTGGCCCAGGCGCTGCAGCCGCGCGCGCACCACGCTGCGGCTGATGCCCAGCTGGCGCGCGGTCTGCACCTGGTTGCCGCGGTTGCGCTGCCAGGCCTTGAGCAGCAGGGCGCCCAGCACGTGCTGCTCCAGGCCTTCGGCATGCACGTCGCACAGGCTGTCCAGCGCTTCGCCCAGGGCCAGTTCGGCGGCGGCGGCCTGGGCGCCGTGTTCGGCCTCGCGTGTGGGGACGGGATCGGGCTCGCCCTGGCTGCTGGCGATGTGCAGGTCGCCCGCGCCGATGTGCATGCCCTGGGTCAGCAGCAGGCTGCGGTGGATGACGTTCTCCAGCTCGCGGCTGTTGCCGGGCCAGTCGTGCTCCAGCAGCTTGCGCTGCGCGTCCTGGCTCAGTGCCATGGGCGCGTAGCGCATGCGCTGGCAGTAGCTCGCGATGAAGTGGCGCGCCAGCGGCAGGATGTCGGCCGGGCGCTGGCGCAGCGGCAGCACGGTGAGGGTGACGACATCGAGCAGGTAGTACAGGTCTTCGCGAAAGCGCCGCGCTGCCACCTTGGTATGCAGCGGCGCGCTGCTGGCTGCGAGCACGCGCACATCGGCTGGCGTGCGCTGGCTGGCGCCGATGCGGGTGACCGCCTTGTCCTGCAGCACGCGCACCAGCTTGCTCTGGATGTGCAGGGGCAGGTCGTCGATCTCGTCCAGCAGCAGGGTGCCGCCGTGGGCGTCCTCGAAGCGGCCGGGCAGGTTGCCGAAGGCCCCCGTCAGCGCACCGCTTTCGTGGCCGAAGAGCTCGGCGTTGATCAGGGCCTCGGACAGCGCGCCGCAGTTGACGGCGACAAAGGGGCCGTGGCGGCGCGGGCTCAGGCGGTGGATGTGGCGGGCCACCATTTCCTTGTCGGCGCCGCTGTCGCCCAGGATGAGGACGCCGGCCTCGCTGGCGGCCACCTGTCCCATGGTCTTGAGCAGGGCCTGCGAGGCCGGGTCTTGCAGTATCCAGGGCGCGGGCGCGGCGCCGTCATCGTGCGCGGCAGAGGCTGCGGGCGCGGGCGCAGGTGTTGCCGAGGACTTGCCGGGCGGCCAGGTGGGCAGACGGGTGTTCATGGCGCGGCGTCACGAGTAGAAGCTGGGCTGCGGATAGGTTCCGTTGAGCACCCAGTCGCCCAGTTCCTGCAGCTTGTAGTGCAGCGGGTCGTGCAGCGTCTGCGTGCGCAGGTTGCGCCAGAAGCGGTCAAAGCGCAGCGCCGCGTGCGTGGCGCGCGCGCCCGTGGCCTCGAAGATGCGGCTGGACAGGTCCAGCCCCGAGCGCGTGGTGGCAATCTTGGCGGCCGTCACGGCCACGGCGACTTCGCCGCGCTCGTGGGCGGTCAGCGCCGGGCCACGGCGCCAGGCGGCGTCAAAGCGCTGCGCGGCCTGCAGGGTCAGCAGGCGCGCGCCTTCCAGCGCGGCCCACAGCTCGCCATACAGCGCCTGGATGTGGGGGTCTGCGCCGGCCGCATCGGCAGGGGACTTGAACCAGGGCCGCGCCTCGTTCAGCGTGTAGCCGCGCGCCTGCTCCAGCGCGCCCTGGGCAATGCCCAGGAACAGATGGGCCAGGATGAGCTGGGCCAGCAGCGGGCGCAGCGCGGCATGCGGCGTGGACAGCGGGCCGGGGTCCAGCAGCAGCTCGGCCGCCTCCACGCGCACGCGCTCGAACAGGGCCGAGCCGCTGTCGGTCTGGCGCTGGCCCATGTTGTCCCAGTCGCGCAGCAAGGTGATGCCCGTGCGCTCCGTGGGCACCACGCCGATCAGCAGCTGGCCGCTGTCGGCATCGATGGCCGAGGCCACCAGCATCTGCGAGTCCAGCGCGCCCGAGGTGAAGCTTTTCTTGCCCGAAAACTCCCAGTGGCCGGGCTGGCGCGTGGCCGTGGTGCGGCGGTCCAGAGGGTTCAGCGTATTGCCCCAGAACCAGCGGTGGCGTGCCGTCTGCAGCAGCCAGGGCCGCCACTGGGCGGGCTGGCCGAACAGCTGCACGGTGGCCAGGTGCAGGTGCTGGAAGCCGTAGACATGGGCCAGCGAGCCGTCTGCCGTGGCCAGGATGCGCACCGTCTCCAGCGTCTGCACCCAGTCCGCGCCCAGGCCGCCCAGCTCGCGCGGAATGCTCAGTGCCAGCAGGCCGCTGGCGCGCAGCGCATCGCGCTCGGCCTTGGGCGTGCCGCCTGCGGCATCGCGCCGGGCCGCCGTGGCGGCAAGGCGCTGCGCCAGATCCTGCGCAGTGGCTATCGGGTCCGCAGGGACGGCCTCTGCCTGGCTCACGCGGGCTGCCCGGCCAGGGCCAGGTCGGCGGCTTCGGGAACGGGCCGCTGTGCCTCGGCCTGGGCCTGCACCAGCTGCTGCAGCGCACCGCGCAGCACCGGGGCCGACAGCTGCACGGTCAGCTCGATGCGCTGGCGCAGCGATTCGCTGTGCACCTGGCCGTCCTGGATGTCCTCGGGCGTGGAGTACACGCCAATGGGCAGGGTGAGGGCCGAGAAAAAGCCGAACAGCGGGCGCAGCTGGTGGTCCAGGATGAGGGCGTGGCGCGGGCTGCCGCCGGTGGCGGCCAGCAGCACGGGCGTGCCCTGCAGCGCGTCCAGGTCGATGAGGTCGAACAGGTGCTTGAGCAGGCCCGGCAGGCTGGCGCGGAAGACCGGCGCGCCGACGATCAGGAAGTCGGCCTGCTCGATGGCTTCGATGGCCTGCAGCGTGGCCGGCGGCAGGTCGTTCTTGGACAGGGCCGCGCCCAGATGGGGCTGCAGGTCCAGCAGGTCGATGACCTGTGCCTGCAGCGGCAGCTCCTGGCCCAGGCGGGCATGCAGGGCGTCCAGCAGGACACGGGTACGAGAGGGGCGGCTCAGGCTGCCATTGACGATGACAGTCTTCAGCGATCGGCTCATGGAAACTCCTTGGCGTGGGTTCCAGGAGGCAGCGCGGCATGCGGTTTGCGAAGACTGCCAGCCCGGATGAGGTGGGATGGATGCCTTCATTACAGGGCCGAACGCCGGTATGGCGAAAGAAACTTAACGCATTTGCTTATCGGTTTGGGTGCCTTGGCAAGTGCTTGTTTCTGAAAGGAATTTTGTGGCGCATGGCATGTGCTAATGCGTTCTGGCGATATGCGCACGGCCGCTGCGCCCGTCCCTGCGCAGCGCGGCCGCGCAAGGGCCTTCAGCCCGCCACTCCCGCCACTCCCACGTGCCAGTAGTAGATGGGGTCGGCGCCGTTGAGCAGGATGTCGCCCGCCGAGCGGGCCTTGTACAGCACGGGGTTGTGCGAGGCCAGGGTGCGCGCATTGCGCCAGTGGCGGTCCAGTGCCAGGTCTTCGGACAGGGCGCTGGAGCCGCCCACCTCGAACAGCCGCGCGGCCGCCTGCAGCACGGGATCGACCACGGCCACCTGGGCCTGGGCCGTGCGCAGCTCCAGGGCATGCAGCTGCTGCAGCGGCACCTCGCGCCCGGCCTCGCGCTCGCGCGCGATGCGGCCCAGTTCGGCGGCCACGTCGGCCACGGCCAGGCCTGCGATGTAGGCCGTGCCGGCCAGCTGGCCGACGATGTGCTGCACCAGCGGATCGTCCTTGGGCAGGGTGGCGCTGCCGTGGCTGAACACGCGGCGGCGCGCCTGCACGTAGGCGATGGCATCGCGCTGCAAGGCCCGTGCAATGCCAGCCAGGGTGGCCAGGTGGGCCAGCTGGAAATAGGCCACCAGGGGCGTGGGCTGGGCGCGCGGGAAGCGGATCACGGCGTCGTCGGGCACGCGCACCTGGCTGAGCACGGTGGTGCCCGAGCCGGTCAGGCGCTGGCCAAAGCCGCGCCAGTCATCGAAGCGCTGCACGCCGGCCTCCGAGGTGGGCACGACGGCGTGCACGGTCTGGTCTTCCCTGCCCGGCTCCACCGCGCGCGCCACCACGGTCACCCAGTCGGCATACAGCGTGCCCGTGCTGTAGAACTTGCGCCCGTCCAGCCGCCACCAGCCGGGCTGCGCATCGGGCACCAGGGTGGTCTGCAGCGTGCCCAGGGTGCCTGCGCCCACCTCGGTGGTGGCATTGCCGAACACGGCGCCGCGCGCGGCCAGCGGCAGCCAGCGGGCCTGGGTGGCGGCATCGCGGTCGATGAGCACGCGGTCCAGAAAGCCGAAGTGCGGGCGCAGGATCTGGGCGACGTTGGAGTCGGCCTCGGCCAGCTCGGTCCACAGCGCGAACAGCTGCTCCACGCTGGCGCCGGCCCCGCCAAGGCGGCGCGGCACGCGCAGCGCGGTGAAGCCGCTGTCACGCAGCCAGGCGATGGGTTCATGGGCCAGGCTGCGCGTGCGTTCGCGCTCGGCCGCACCCTGGGCGATGCGGTCGAACACGGGGCGAAAACGCGCCTGCAGGGATGGCAGCGAGGGCGCGTCGGGATCGGCCGGGCCGTCTGTGGTTGGGCCGGGCGCCGCGTAGGCCGCAGGCTCGGTGGCGCAGGGGAGGGTGGTAGTCATGGCTTTGCAAATTCAAAGGCCCGCCAACCCGGCCTGCCTGCAAGGCAGGGCCGGGCCACGGGCCGGTGGGGGAGGGTGGCTAAGGACTTCAACGCCGCCAGCGCGCGGCGGCGTGGCTGGCGGGCAGGCGGTCGCCCTGGCCGAACAGGCGCTGGCGCAGCGTGGCGTCCTCGCCGTAGCTGGTGCGGTAGCGGCCCCGGTTCTGCAGCTCGGGCACGACCAGGCGGGCGAAGTCTTCCCAGGTCTCGGGCGCGACGATGCGCGTCAGGTTGAAACCGTCGATTTCGCCCACGTCGATCCAGCGCTCCAGCTCGTCGGCCACCTGGGACGGGTCGCCCACGATGGTGGCGTAGCGGCTGCCCAGCGTGAACTGCTCCAGCAGCTTGCGCCGCGTGGTCCAGCCCTGCTTCTGCGCGGCCTGGGCCGCCGACTGGATGGCGTTGGTGTTGCTGAAGGAGATGGGGTCGTCCAGCCCGTACTGCGCAAAGTCCACGCCGGTGCTGGCGGCAAAGTGGGCCAGCCCGCTTTCCGCGCTGGCGTGGGCCAGGTAGTCGGCGTATTTCTCTCGCGCCTCGGCCTCGGTGCGGCCGGGCACCACGGCCACGCCGGCGTAGATCTTGATGTCCTCGGGGCGCCGGCCCGCGTCCACGGCGGCCTGGCGCAGCTGGCGCGAGGCCTCGCGCGCGGCCTCGGGCGTGCGCGCGCCGATGAAGATGCCCTCGGCATGCCGGCCCGCAAAGCGCAGCCCGCGCGGCGAGGTGCCGGCCTGGAACAGCACGGGCGTGCGCTGGGGCGAAGGCGCGCTCATGTGGATGGCGTTGGCGCGGTAGAACGGCCCCTCGTGCACCACCGGGTGCACCTTGCCGGGCAGGGCGTGGATGCGCCGCGCCTTGTCGGCGATCACGGCACCCTCTTCCCAGCTGCCTTCCCAGAGCTTGTAGGAAAGCTCCAGGAAGTCGTCGGCGCGGTCGTAGCGGCTGTCGTGCTCGGCCAGGCCGTCCTGGCCCAGGCCGCGCGCGCCGCTGTCCACATAGCCGGTGACGATGTTCCAGCCGATGCGGCCATTGGTCAGCTGATCCAGCGTGGTCACGTCGCGCGCGAAGGTATAGGGCTGGTGCGCGCCCACGGTGGCCGTGAGGCCGAAGCCGATGTGCCGCGTCACCGCCGCCATGGCCGAGACCAGCAGCCAGGGGTTGTTGACGGGCAGCTGTATGCCTTCGCGCAGGGTCAGGTCCACGCCGCCCTGGTAGACGTCGTAGTAGCCGACCACATCGGCGATGAAGATGCCGTCGAACAGGCCTTCCTCCAGCACCCTGGCGATGTGGGTCCAGTAGGCCAGCGTGCCGTACTCGGTGGAGCGGTCGCGCGGATGGGTCCACAGGCCGTGGTGTATGTGGCCCACGCAGTTCATGTTGAAGGCGTTGACGTGGATGTGGCGCTTGGCTTGCGTCATGGGGCGGGTCCTGCAGTCCGTTGCGTCAGTTCTTCAACCAGGCCAGGCGGTAGAGCTTCTGGTCGTTCAGGTAGAAGGCGTGGATGGTCTTGCGCACCACGTCGGAGTTTTTGTAGATGTCCAGGAAGCGGGCGATGCGCGGGTCGGCCGCGCGGTCGCTGCGGGCCACGAACTGGATGGCCCAGGAGTCGTCCTCGTAGCTGGTGTAGGCCAGGCCCTTGCTGGCATCGAAGGCCTTGGAGGCGATGATGAAATACGGAAAGCCCTGGGCCAGGTCCACGTCGGGCGTGGTGCGTGCCAGCTGCGGGCCCTCGATCTCCACGAACTGCAGCTTCCTGGGGTTGGAGACGATGTCCGCCTGGGTGCCCAGCAGCCCGGTGTCGGGGCGCAGCGTGATCAGGCCTGCGTGCTGCAGCAGGCGCAGGCCGCGGCCCACGTTGACGGGGTCGCTGGCAATGGCCACCTTGGCGCCCGTGGGCAGGTCGGCCAGGGATTTGTGGCGCGTGGAGTACAGGCCCAGATAGGACAGGATGCCCGCCTGCACGCTGGTGAACTTGAAGCCCTTGCTGCGCGCTGCATTGGCCAGGTAGTTGCTGTTCTGGTAGTAGTTGAGGTCGATATCGCCCGCGTCCAGCGCCACGTTGGGCGTGGCCCAGTCGGTGAATTCCACCACCTGCACGTCCAGGCCCTGCTTCTTGGCCTCCTTGGCGGCGGCTTCCACCGAGTCCGCGAAGATGCCTGGCACCACGCCGATCTTCAGGGGCGCGGCCAGGGCGCTGCCCGCGAGCAGGGCAGCGCCCAGGAAGGCGGCCAGCCGGGGCCAGAGGGTGGGGGAGGTCGTTGTCATCATTGCATTCCTGTGTCGTTGATAAAGGTCAGAGCGCGCCATGGCGCGGCGGGCGTATGCCGTTGAGCACGTAGTTGCCCACGGCGTGGTATTTCCAGCGCACGGGGTCGTGCAGGGTGTGGGTGCGCGCGTTGCGCCAGAAGCGGTCCAGGCCCTGTCCCGCCAGGGTGGAGGCCGTGCCTGCCAGCTCGAACAGCTTGCTGCCCGCCAGAAGGCTGGCGCTGGTGCTCAGCGCCTTGGCCTGGGCCACGGCCACCGAGGCGGCGGCCACGCTGTCGTCCGTGGGCGTGCGCTGGGCGGCGTCCACGGCCAGGGCCGCGCGGGCCACCAGGGCATCGGCGGCGCGCAGGCGCACGTGGACATTGCCCAGTTGCTGCAGCAGCAGCGGGTCCTGCGTGGCGCTGGCCACGCCCGCGTCCACCCAGGGCCGCGCATGCTCGCGGATGAAGGGCAGGGCGGCCTGCAGCGCGCCGTGGCCAATGCCCGCGTCCAGGGCGGCATGGATGATCTGGGCAAAGGGGCCGATGGTGGTGGGCCGCTCGAAGGAACTGGTGAAGGGCACCACCCATTCGGGCTCCACGCGCACGCGGTCGAACTGCACCGAGCCGCTGCCCGTCACGCGCTGGCCAAAGCCATCCCAGTCGTCGGTGACGGTGACGCCGGCCGCATCGCGCGGGATGAAGACCAGATACATGCGCTCGCCTTGCCCCGGCGCCTCTTCCTGCGCGCTGACCAGGGTGGGAATCCAGTGCGCGAACAGGGCGCCCGTGCAATAGAACTTGCGCCCCTGCACGAACCAGCCGCCGCTGTCGCGCAGCAGCCGGGTGCGGCGCTGGAAGTCGCGGTGGCCGATCTCGGCCAGCGCATTGCCCAGGCGTTCGCCGCGCAGCACACGGTCATAGAAGAAGGCCTTTTGCGCGGGCGATCCGCCCACGCGCAGCACTTCCAGCGAGTAATAGTGGTTCTGCGGAATGTGGCCGAAGTTGCCATCGGCCGCCGCAATCAGGGCAATGGCCCGCGTCAGCGTGGCCGTGGACACGCCCGCGCCGCCGTACTCCCGGGGAATGGTGATGCCCCACAGGCCGCTCTGGCTGAACTGCTCCACCTCCTGCCAGGGCAGCAGGCGGTCGCGGTCGCGCGCCAGGGCGCCGGGGGCGATGAGGGCGGCAAAACTGCGGGCCGCCTCCAGCGCCTCGGCCTCGCTGCCGATGATGTGGGCGGGCCGGGCCGGAGGCGCTGCGGGAGCGGGCTGGCTGCCCGGTGTGGAGGCCAGGGCCTGCAGCTCTTGGGTCGATGTCTGTGTCATGGCGGTCAGTTCCACTGGTGGCGGCGCGGCAGGGCGCCGTTGAGCAGGTAGTTGCCCAGCAGGTGGTATTTCCAGCGCACGGGGTCGTGCAGCGTGTGCACGCGGGCGTTGCGCCAGTGGCGGTCCAGGCGGTGGGCAGCGCGGCTGGCCGAGGAGCCGGCCAGCGCGAACAGGTGCTCGCCGGCCTGCAGCGCGGCCTCGGTGGTGAGGATCTTGGCCTCGGCCACGGCCACCGAGGCCTGGGCGCTGGCCTGCTCGTCCACCGCGCCACCAGCCGCTGCAGCAAGCGCATCCAGCGTGCGCGCGGCCTCCAGCAGCACGGCATGGGCCGCGTCCACCTCGATCTGCAGCTGGCCGACCTCGTGGATGAGGTGGGGATCGTCGCTGGCGCGCGCCACGCCGGAGTCCATCCAGGGCCGGCTCTTGTCGCGCACGAAGTCCACCGCGTCGCGCAGCGCGCCCTGGGCGATGCCCGCGTCGATGGAGGCCTGGATCAGCTGCGACACCGGGCCGGACAGCGAGGGCGTGGCCTCGAACTGCCAGGCAGGCACCACGTCCTCGGGCTGTACCTGCACCTGGTCCAGCTGCGCGCTGCCGCTGGCCGTGGTGCGCTGGCCGAAGGAGTCCCAGTCGTCGAACACGGTCACGCCTGGCGCATCGCGCCGCACCCAGACCTGCACGATGCGGCCCTCCTCGTCCTGGGCGCGAAACGGCACCCAGTGCGCGAAGGCCGAGCCTGTGGAGTAAAAGCGCGTGCCGCTGACGCGCAGGCCGCCTTCGGCATCGCGCGACAGGCGCGCCGTGGCCTCCAGCACATGCGCGGCGCGCCCCTTGCGCTCCGGCCCGGCATTGCCCAGGCGGTGGCCGGCCAGCACGTCGGCGAACCAGCGGCGCTTCTGGGACTCGCTGCCCATGTCCCGCAGGTTCTGCAGCACGGCGAAATGGTTCTGCGGAATCTGGCCCAGCGAAGGGTCGGCCGCGCACAGCGTGACGAAGACCTGGGCCAGCGTCTCGTAGGAAGCGCCCAGGCCGCCGTAGGCGCGGGGCACGGTGATGGCGCCCAGCCCGCTGGCCGTGTGGCGCTCGATTTCCTGCCAGGGCAGGCGCCGCTCATGGTCGCGGGCGGCTGCGTCCACGCGCCATTCATCGGCCAGGGCCTGGGCGGCCTGCAGGGCCTCGGCCTCGCTGGTGATGCGGTGCGGAGGGGAGGGGGGCAGGGGCAGGCGCCGCAGCGCCCCGCCCGGGGTGTGGTGTGTGTTGCCGGGCAAGGCTGCGCCCAGGGCATCCGGTGTGGTCATTCCGTGCCTCGTTGCTGAGTCGGTGGGGAGAGGGCCGCCAGGCGGCGGCCCCGGAGGGAAAGGCGTGGTGCCTGTTTTCAGCGTCAGCGGCTGCGCAGCCGGCGCACGTAGCGGTCGCCCAGCACCTGGACCACGGTGACCAGCGCGATCAGCACGGCAATCACCAGCAGCATCACCTGGGTGTCGAAGCGCTGGTAGCCGTAGCGGATGGCCAGGTCGCCCAGGCCGCCCGCGCCCACGGCGCCGGCCATGGCCGAGGAACTGATCAGCGCCACCAGGGTGATGGTGAAGCCGCCCACGATGCCGGGCAGGGCCTCGGGCAGGTAGACGTGGCGCACGATGTCCCACTTGCGGCAGCCCATGGCCTGGGCGGCTTCGATGAGGCCGGGATCGACCTCGCGCAGGCTGACCTCGACAATGCGCGCAAAGAACGGCGTGGCGCTGATGGCCAGCGGCACGATGGCCGCCCACACGCCGATGGTCGTGCCCGTCACCAGCCGCGTGAACGGGATCAGCGCCACCAGCAGCACGATGAAGGGCGTGGCACGGAAGCCGTTGATCACGCTGCCCAGCGCGCGGTGCGTGCGCGGCGAGGCCAGGAAGCCGCCGGGCGCGGTGACGATGAGCAGCACCGCCAGCGGAATGCCCGCCGCCAGCGCGATGCCGCCCGAGACGCCGACCATCATCAGCGTGTCGGCCAGCGCGTTGCCATAGCGCTCAATGGGAATGGACAGATTCAGCGACATATCCGAGATCCTTGATGTCATGCGCAATGGCCGCCGGGCCCTGCGTCAATGTGTGCCAGTCATGCGCGGCGGCGCCGCCGCCCAGCGCGATCAGCAGCTGCCCCTGGGCATGGCCCTGGATGCGGTCCACGCCGCCATGCAGCAGGCGCACCCGGCCGCCCAGGGCCTGGGCGATGCGCGGGAAGTCGGGCTCCAGCCCGTCCTCGCCGCGGTAGGTCAGCTGCAGGATGCGTTCGTGGCGGCCTGCGGGCGCGGTGCTCAGCAGGCGCTGGCGCAGGTCGTCGGGCAGGCCGTGCTGCAGCGGTGCCAGCAGGGCGCGCGTGGCCGGGTGCTGCGGGTTGCCGAAGACCTTCCAGACCTCGCCCAGCTCGGCGATGCGGCCCTGCTCCAGCACCAGCACGCGGTCGGCGATCTCGCGGATCACGCTCATCTCGTGCGTGATCAGGATGATGGTGATGCCCAGCTTGCGGTTGATGGTGCGCAGCAGCTCCAGGATGGACTGCGTGGTCTCTGGGTCCAGGGCCGAGGTGGCCTCGTCGCACAGCAGGATCTCGGGGTCGGTGGCCAGGGCGCGGGCAATGCCCACGCGCTGCTTTTGCCCGCCAGACAGCCGGCTCGGATAGGTGTCTGCCTTCTCCTGCAGGCCCACCAGGGCCAGCAGCTCTTTCACCCGCGCATCGATGCGTGCGCGCGGCAGGCCCGCCACCTGCAGGGGCAGGGCCACGTTGTCATGCACCGTCTTGGCCGACAGCAGGTTGAAGTGCTGGAAGATCATGCCGATGCGCCGGCGCAGCTGCACCAGCTGCGATTCGTCCAGCGTGCCGATGTCCACGCCATCGACCCGCACCTGGCCGCTGCTGGGCTGCTCCAGCCGGTTGATGGTGCGCAGCAGGCTGGACTTGCCCGCGCCGCTGCGCCCGATGATGCCGAAGATGCTGCCCGGCGAGATCTCCAGGCTGATCGCGTCCAGCGCCTGTACGGGCCCGGCCGAAGACTGGTAGGTCTTGGCCACGCCGCTGAAGGCCACGGCGCCGGGTCCACGGATGGATTCCCGCGTGCTGCCGGCCGCTGCCGATGAGCGCCTGCCCGCGTCATGGGCCGGCCTGTCCGCCTCGTGGGCCGGCCTGTCCGCCAGGGGCTGCCTGGCTGCAATGCTGGTTGACATGGCTGAAGTCCTCCCCGTGCCGCTCAGGGCTTGACCCAGGCCAGGTTGTACAGGCGCTTGTCGTTGGAAAAGGCGCGCTGGGCCTCGGCCTTCACCGCATCGGAGTTCTGGTAGATGCGGATGAACTTCTGCACCACGGGGTCCTGCGTGCGGCTGGCCTTGACCACGAACTGGATGGAAAAGCGCGCGTCCTCGATGCCCGAATACGCAAGCCCGCTGGAAGGATCGAAGGCCTTGGCCGCCACGATGAAGTGCGGGTAGCCCTGGGCGATGTCCACGTCGCCCGTGATGCGCACCAGTTGCGGCCCCTCGACCTCGACGAAGCTGAGCTTCTTGGGGTTCTCGACGATGTCGTCCAGGCTACCCAGGTAGCCCACGCCGGGCTTGAGCTTGATCAGCCCCACCTTCTGCAGCAAGAGCAGGCCGCGCCCCTGGTTCACGGGGTCGTTGGCAATGCCCACCTTGCCGCCCTGCGGCACCTGGGCGATGGCCTTGTGCTTGAGCGAGTACAGGCCCACGTTGGCCAGGATGCCCGTGCCCGCGCTGGCCAGCTTGTAGCCGTTCTTCTGGATGGCGTTGTCCAGGAAGGGCTGGTGCTGGAAGTAGTTGATGTCCAGGTCGCCCGAGTCCACGGCCACGTTGGGCGTGGTCCAGTCGGTGAACTCCACCACCTGCACATCGATGCCCTGGGCCTTGGCCTCCCTGGCGGCCACGGCCACCGAGTCGGCGTAGGCGCCGGGCACCACGCCGATGCGCAGCTTGTCGGCAGCGTGGGCGGAGAACAGGGCCAGGGCGGCCAGCGGGGCGATCAGGGCACGGGAAAGCTTCATCGGGATCTCCGGAAAAAAAGGTTCGAAAAAGGCAGAAAGGGGCTGCGTCACGGCTTGCGCCACGGCAGGCTGTACAGCCTGTCGTTGGCGGCGAATGACTTGTGGATCTGCGCCTGCACGGCGCCCGAGGTCTGGTAGATGCGCACGAACTGCGCAATGCGCGGGTCCCGGGCGTTGTCCTGGCGCGAGACGAAGCGGATGGCGTAGTACAGGTCGTCAATGCCCGAATACAGCAGCGCATTGCCGGCCACCTGCGGCCGCCCGGCGTTGACGAAATGGGCCGGGTAGCCCTGGGCCAGGTCCACATCGTCCAGCGCGCGCACCAGCTGCGGTCCCTCGATCTCGACAAAGCGCAGCCTGCGCGGGTTGGACACGATGTCGTCCAGCCCCGCGCGCGGGCCCTTGCCTTCGCGCAGCTGGATCAGGCCGGCCTTCTCCAGCAGCAGCAGGCCGCGCCCTTGGTTGACGGGGTCGTTGGCCACGCCGACGCGCGCACCCTCCTTCAGGTCGGCAAAGCGCTGGGTCTTGAGCGAGTACAGGCCGATGTTGGGCAGCAGGCCCGTGGCCACGCTGGTGAAGGCATAGCCGCGCTCGCGGATGGCGTTGTCCAGGAAGGCCTGGTGCTGGAAGTAGTTGAGGTCGATGTCGCCGGCCGCCAGCGCCGTGTTGGGCGTGGTCCAGTCGGTGAACTCGATGACCTGCACGTCCAGCCCCTGGGCGCGCGCCTCCTTGGCGGCGACCTCCACGGAGTCGGCCAGCGAGCCGGGCGTGACGCCTATCTTCAGCGCGGCGGCCGCCGCAAGGCCGGGCAGCGCCAGCGTGGCGGCGAGCGACCAGAGCAATGTGTTTCTGCGCGTGGGCAAGGCGTGGTTCCTCCAGCTCGGCCAGGCCCGGCGCCGGCGCCCACATGGCGCCTGCCGGCATGGCCTCTGGAGGCATTGCAACACCCGGCCCCGGCGCGCACCACGACGGAATTCACATTTCCTTATAGCGAGCCATGCGCGGCGCAAGGCATTGATCGCAAAGGAAATTTTGCACAGGCAAGATTGAGCTTATGCCCGCGCGAAATATGGCACCGTGCCGGCTGCGCAGGCTTGCGGCAGCCAGGGCAGCCTGCCGCGCTCCCAGGATCAAGCGCCCTGTTGCGCCTTCATCCTCGTCCAGGCCTTGAAGAGGATGGACTGCAGGCTGGCACGCTCGTCCTCGTCCAGGTAGTCGACCAGGGACTCGCACATGCGCCAGAAGGCCGGCAGCGCGCGGGCCAGCACCTCGCGGCCCTGGTCGGTGAGCGTCAGGTCGAAGCTGCGGCGGTCTTCCTGGCTGAGGCTGCGCGCCAGCAGCGAGCGCTTTTCCAGCCAGTCCAGCAGGCCCGTCACCGACGAGCGCGTCACGCCGACGTAGCTGGCGATATAGGAGGGCGTGACCACCGTGTCGCCCAGCAGCCCGCGCTCGGCCAGGCCGAAGATCATGAGCACGTCGAGCTTGCTCTCGGACAGGCCGAACGCCTGCAGCGATGCGTTGGCGCGCTGCTCCACATCGTCGGCCAGCCACAGCAGCAGCAGGCCCAGGCCGGCGGCCGGCGTGTCGGTGCCGGGCTGCGCGGTCTCGGCCATCAGGGCCAGGTGCGGGCGCAGCGCTTCGGGGGCATTGGCGAGGGGAGTGGAATCGGGGGCCGGTGCGGCAGCGGTCTTGCGCGGACTCATGGGAGTGGATGAAAGCAGGTGAAACCGGGTTGAAGCCGGGAGAAGAAATGGCGGTTGATTTTACGTCTTTCATATATTACGCTTTGTGTATAGTACGTTAAGCGTATTATTTGGCGGCACACAAATCTGCAAGGACATCCCATGCCCATCAAAGTTCTGGAACTCCACCATGTCGGATTCGGCGTCAACCACGCCCAGGCCGACGCCATGCTCGACTTCTACCGCGAAGTGCTGAACCTGCCGCAGGACGCCGCGCGCTGGAAGATCCCCGGCATCTACGGCTCCTGGATCAACCTGCCCAACGGCAGCCAGTTGCACATCCTCGGCAGCGAGGGGCCGTCGCGCTATGCGCAGGGCCCGGGCAAGGACCCCGTGTCCAACCACATCGCGCTGGCCGTGGACGACATCCTCGGCGCCGAGCAGGAGCTGCAGGCGCGCGGCGTCGATTACTTCACGCTGGACAACGTGGCATCGCCCAGCCTCAAGCAGCTGTTCCTGCGCGACCCGGCCGGCAACCTGGTGGAACTGCACCAGTCCAATGCGCGCGCCCCGGGCATCGCCCAGGCCGAGCAGGACGCGGCGCGCGCCGGCAACGAGTGACGCGACGCCCTCCCTTTTTCCCTTCCCCTACGGATTCCCATGTACTTTGAAATGCAATCGCTCAACAGCGAGCAGCGCAGCAACATCCTTCACTCCCTGGTTCTGCCCCGTCCCATCGCCTGGATCAGCTCGGTGGACGGGGACGGCACGGTCAACGTCGCGCCGTTTTCCTTCTTCAACGCCATGTCGGGCGATCCGCCGCTGCTGTGCGTGTGCATCGGCTCGCGCCAGGGCGTGCTCAAGGACACGGCGCGCAACATCGCGGCCACGGGCGAGTTCGTGGTGAACCTGGTGTCCGAGCCGCTGGCGCGCCGCATGGCGGTGACGGCCATAGAGTTCGGCGCGCAGGTGGACGAGTCGGCCCAGGCCGGCCTGGTCCTGGGCGATGCACGGCGGGTGAAGGCGCCGCGCATCGTGGACAGCCCTGCGTCCTTCGAGTGCCGCGTGCGCCAGATCATCGATATCGACGGCGTGCGCAGCCTGGTGCTGGCCGACGTGCTGGCCGCCCATGTCATGGATGCGGCCGTGGTCGATGGCGAGCTCATGTACTTTGACCCCGCGCCCATGGAGCTGATCGCGCGGCTGCAGAACCCCGGCTGGTATGGCCGCGTGGGCGATGCCTTCCAGATGCCCACGCCCTCGGTGGCGCAGTGGGATGCCATGCAGCGCCAGGGCGTGTCCGACAGCTACCTGGCCTGGGCCGACGATGGCGCCGCCGCGCG
This sequence comes from Delftia sp. JD2, assembly GCF_001682645.1. Taxonomy (NCBI): domain Bacteria; kingdom Pseudomonadati; phylum Pseudomonadota; class Betaproteobacteria; order Burkholderiales; family Comamonadaceae; genus Delftia; species Delftia sp. JD2. The sequence continues at coordinate 97,197 of NZ_LFJT01000016.1, read as the reverse complement.
CTGAAGGGCCGCCCATGCTTGCGCAACACACCATAGACAGCCTGGCGGCCGAGCTGCACGCCAGCGAAAAAAGCCGCGTGCAGGTCCGGCACTTTTCCCGCCGCCATCCGGACATGACGGTGCAGGACGGCTACGCCATCTCGCGCGCCTGGATGCGGCTCAAGCGCGCCGAGGGCCGCACGGTCAGGGGCCACAAGATCGGCCTGACCTCGCGTGCCATGCAGCAGGCCGTGCAGATCACCGAGCCGGACTACGGCACCCTGCTGGACGACATGTTCTTCGAGCCCGGCGGCGACATTCCCTTTGCGCGCTTCATCGCTCCGCGCGTGGAGGTGGAGCTGGCCTTCGTGCTGGGCCGCGCGCTCAAGGGGCCGGGCGTCACCCTGTGCGATGTGCTGGCCGCCACCGACTGGGTGGTGCCCGCCGTGGAAATCATCGACGCCCGCATCGAGCAGAAGGACCGCGATACCCAGGCCATGCGCACGGTGCGCGACACCATCGCCGACAACGCGGCCAATGCCGGCATCGTCATGGGCGGGCGGCCCGTGCGCCCCGACGCGGTGGACCTGCGCTGGGTGTCGGCGCTGCTGCAGCGCAACGGCGTGATCGAGGAGTCCGGCGTGGCGGCCGCCGTGCTCAACCATCCGGCCACGGGCGTGGCCTGGCTGGCCAACCGGCTCGCGCAATGGGATGAGCAGCTGGACGCAGGCCAGGTGGTGCTGGCCGGCTCGTTCACGCGCCCCGTCACGGCCCAGGCCGGCGACAGCTTCCATGTGGACTACGGGCCGCTGGGCTCCATTGCCTGGCGCTTTGCCTGAGCTTCGTCCGCAGTGTGGCGATGGTGTCGCCTGCGGCACAGTCCGCAGGCCCGGCGCGTCGCCGACAATGCAGCGGCGCCGCCCGCCACCGGTGCGCGGGCGGCGGCTGCAACACATGCACTACAGGATGGACAAGCAATGGAGATGAAGAACGCAAAGACGGCCGTGGTCACGGGCGGGGGCACGGGCGTGGGCAAGGCCGTGGCGCTGGCCCTGGCGGGCGCGGGCTACCAGGTGGTGGTGGCAGGCCGCCGCCAGGCGCCGCTGGATGAGACCTGCGCCGAGGCCCAGGCAAAGTACGGCGCGGGCGAGCGCATGCTGGGCATTGCCACCGATGTCAGCGATCCGGCTGCCGTGGAGCAGCTGTTCGCGCGCACGGTGCAGCGCTTCGGTCGCGTGGACCTGCTGTTCAACAACGCGGGCCGGGGCAATCCGCCCGGCTCCTTCCTGGACTGGACGCCCGAGCAGTGGCGCGAGGTGGTCGATGTCAACCTCAACGGCATGTTCTATTGCCTGCAGCAGGCCTTCCGCACCATGCGCGACCAGTCGCCGCGCGGCGGCCGCATCATCAACAACGGCTCCATCTCCGCGCATGCGCCGCGCCCCAATTCCAGCGCCTACACGGCCACCAAGCATGCCGTCATGGGCCTGACCAAGACGGCTGCGCTGGACGGCCGTGCCTACGACATCGCCGTGGGCCAGATCGACATCGGCAATGCCATGACCGAGCTGGCATCGCGCATGGCCAAGGGCGTGCCCCAGGCCAATGGCGAGATCGCGGTGGAGCCGCTGATCGACGCGGATGTGGTGGGCCAGTCCGTGCTCTACATGGCCAGCCTGCCGCTGGAGGCCAATGTGCTGTTCCACACGGTGATGGCCACCAAGATGCCGTTCGTGGGGCGGGGCTGAACCGGAAAAGGCAGGCCCTCAGGCCTGCACGCGGCGGCTCGCCGTTTCGGACGGGAGCTCGCCGAAGCGGCTGCGGTACTGGGCCGCGAAGTGGCCCAGGTGCAGGAAGCCGTATTTCTGCGCCACGTCGCGCACGCCGGAGCCGGCTGCGACGCCCGGGCCCTTGGCTGCCTGGAGTTCGGCGCGCACCCGGTCCAGCCGCAGCTGGCGCAGGAAATCCATGGGCCCCATGCCTGCGTGCTGGCGGAAGGCGGCCTGCAGCGTGCGCGCGCTGCAGCCAGCCTCGCGGCAGACATCGGCCAGCGACAGGGGCTGGTCGGCATGGGCCTGCATGTACTCCTGGGCCTTGCGCACGCCGCGCGGCAGCAGGCTGCGCCGGCTGTCCCCGGCCAGTGCGCGGCTGTGGCTGTGCGTGGCCGACATCAGCAGGCTGGTCAGCAGGTATTCCTCCGCATGCTGGGCCAGTGCCTGCGTGGCCTGCAGGGCGTTGCCCGCATCCAGCGTGTGCCGCAGGCAGTCGATGAAATGCACCAGCGGTGCCAGCGCCGGCTGGTCCAGCGGCACGCCCAGATCGAACACCAGGGGCCGGCCTGCGGGCGCCTGCAGCAGCGCCTCCAGCCGCGCCACCAGGGCCGGGCGGGCCATGCGCACGATCAGGTGCGGGCTGTCGTCGGCCCAGCGCATGGACAGCGGCTCGGTCGGCGAGGGCAGGGAGGCCAGGCGCGGCGTGGCATCCACCTGCTGCGCGCCGCAGCGGATCTCGGCACTGCCGCGCAGGGGAATCTGCAGCAGGAAGAAGTCCCGCAGGTAGCCGGGCTCGATGTGCACGCCGGGACCGTACTGCACATAGTTCAGGCTGACGTTGCGGGAAAGCGGCGCGCTGTGGTGGCAGGCGTCCAGCTCGGCGCGCGGGCGCAGCATGCCCAGGCCATGCGGACAGAAGACGCGCGCCACGCTTTCGCGGGCCTCGTCCATGTCGTGGCTCTCGAAAAGCCGGTAGCGCTGCAGCGGCAGCGGTGTGTGCATGGCGTGTTCCATAGGCTGGGCAGAACGTAGCAAAAACCACCCGCTCCCACAATTCGGACCATTCCCCGGGAGCCAATTTCTGCGCGTCAGGGACAGCGCCTGCGCTTGCCGGATGCCTGCGCGGCCCGGCCCCCCGTAACGTGTGCTGCACAGGCCAGCCCGGCCTGGCATCCACACGGGAGAACAAGCGTCATGTTCAAGGGACTCGAAGGCAAAAGCGCCATCGTCACCGGCGGCTCCACCCTGATAGGCGCCGGCGTGGTGCGTGCGCTGCACGCGGCCGGCGTGAAGGTGGTCATTGCCGACATCGATGCCGACAACGGCCAGGTGCTGGCCGATGCGCTGGGCGAGGGCGCGCTTTTCGTGCGCACCGACATCACCGACGACGCGCAGGTCGCCGCCTGCGTGCAGCAGGCATGCAGCCGGCACGGCGGCGTGCACATCCTGGTCAACCTGGCCTGCTCGTATGTAGACGAAGGCCTGCAGTCGCCGCGTGCCGACTGGCTGGCCTCGTTCAACGTGAACGTGGCCAGCGCCGTGGCCATGCTGCAGGCCGTGCACCCGCACATGGTGGCCGCCGGTGGCGGGGCCGTGGTGAATTTCACCAGCATCTCTTCGGAAGCGGCGCAGACGGGGCGCTGGCTCTACCCGGCCAGCAAGGCGGCCATGAAGCAGCTCACGCGCAGCATGGCCATGGACCTGGCGGCCGATGGCATCCGCGTCAACAGCGTCTGCCCGGGCTGGACCTGGTCGGCGGTGATGGACCGGCTCAGTGGCGGCGACCGCGCCAAGACCGACCGTGTGGCCGCGCCCTTTCACCTGCTGGGCCGCGTGGGTGATCCGCACGAGGTGGCGCAGGTGGTGCTGTTCCTGTGCTCGGACCATGCCAGCTTCGTGACGGGGGCCGACTACGCGGTGGACGGCGGCTACGGCGCCATGGGGCCCGAGCGCGCCGTGGCCGCCATTCCCCAATTGATGGACTAGTACGCAGTACGGACACGGAGCCGCAAGGAGACAGCCATGAAGAAAATCGCCATCGTCGGAGCCGGCCAGTCGGGCCTGCAACTGGGCCTGGGCCTGCTGGCCGCGGGCCATCAGGTCACGATACTGAGCAACCGCACGGCGCAGGACATCGCCCAGGGCCGGGTCATGTCCAGCCAGTGCATGTTCGACAGCGCGCTGCAGATAGAGCGCGGCCTGGGCCTGGACCACTGGTCGCGCGAATGCCCGCTGGTCGAGGGCATCGGCCTGTGCGTGCCGCATCCGGCGCAGCACGGCGGGAAATCGGCCGACAAGGCCATCGACTGGGCCGCGCGGTTGAACGCGGGCGCGCAGTCCGTGGACCAGCGCCTGAAGATCCCCGCATGGATGGACGACTTCCGCCGCCAGGGCGGCGAGCTGGTGCTCAAGGACGCGGGCATCGCCGAGCTGGAGGAATGCACGCGCAGCCATGACCTGACCCTGGTCGCCAGCGGCAAGGGCGAGATATCGAGGCTGTTCGAGCGCGATGCCCATCGCTCGCGCTTCGACCAGCCCCAGCGCGCGCTGGCGCTGACCTATGTGACGGGCATGAAGCCGCGCGAGCCGTTCTCCGCTGTCTCCTTCAACCTGCTGCCGGGTGTGGGCGAGTATTTCGTGTTCCCGGCGCTGACGACCACGGGGCCCTGCGAGATCATGGTGTTCGAGGGCGTGCCCGGCGGCCCCATGGACTGCTGGGGCGATGTGAAGACACCGGAGCAGCACCTGGAGCGCAGCCGCTGGATCCTCGACACCTTCGTGCCCTGGGAGGCCGAGCGCTGCCGCGACATTGCGCTGACCGATGACAACGGCATCCTCGCGGGCCGCTTCGCCCCCACGGTGCGCAAGCCCGTGGCCACGCTGCCGTCGGGGCGCAAGGTGCTGGGCATGGGCGACGTGGTGGTGCTCAACGACCCCATCACGGGCCAGGGCTCCAACAACGCGGCCAAGTGCGCCGACACCTATCTGCGCAGCATCCTGGCGCGCAGCAATGGTGACGGAAATCGTGACGGAAATGGCGCATTCGACGCCGCCTGGATGCAGCAGACCTTCGACCGCTACTGGTTCGGCTATGCGCAATGGGTCACGCAGTGGACCAACATGCTGCTGGCGCCACCGCCACCCCATGTGCTCAAGCTGCTGGCCAGCGCGGGCACGCTGGCACCGCTGGCCAGCGCCTTTGCCAACGGCTTCGATGACCCGCGCACCTTCTTCCCCTGGTTCGCGGACGCGGGCGAGGCAGACCACTACATCGACAGCTGCGCGGCCATCGCCGCCATGGCAGCCGTCCCCGCCTAGCCGCAGAGGCCGCCATGAGCACATGCGACACCCCGGCCGCCGCCCCGGCCTGCTCCTTCGATCCGCGCGAGCTGCGCAAGGCCTTCGGCCAGTTCACCACGGGCGTGACCGTCATCACCACGCGCGCGCCGGACGGGCGGCGCGTGGGCATGACGGCCAACTCGTTCTCCTCGGTCTCGCTGGACCCGCCGCTGGTGCTGTGGAGCCTGGCGCGCCAGGCGCCCAGCGTCTGCGATTTCCAGGGCGCCAGCCATTTCGCCATCCACGTGCTGGCTGCGGGCCAGCACCTTCTGTCGCGGCGCTTTTCCACGCCGCAGCAAGACAAGTTCGGCGGCCTGGACTGCGCGGAAGGCCCGGCCGGCGTGCCCCTGATCGATGGCGTGCTGGCCCGCTTCGTCTGCCGCAACGTCCGGCAATACGATGGCGGCGACCACCTCATCTTCATCGGCCAGGTCGAGCGCTGCGAACGCTTCGACGGCGAGCCCTTGGCCTTTCACGCGGGCTACTATCAGGTGACGGTGCGGCACCCCGAATGCGTATGACGGGCCATGAAAAAAGCGGCACCGCAGCTTTCCCCACCCTTTGAAACGGAGACAGACCCATGCAGCAGAAAGAACCCCCGGCAAGCCGCCATGTGCGCATCAACGCGCTGGACGGCAGCGGCAGCTTCAACGCCTACCTGGCCGTGCCGGCCTCGGGCAGCGGCCCCGGCCTGGTGCTGGCGCAGGAGATCTTCGGCGTCAACGCCACCATGCGCGAGGTGGCCGACTACTACGCCGAAGAAGGCTACGTGGTGCTGGTGCCCGACCTGTTCTGGCGCCAGCAGCCCGATGTGGAACTGGGCTACACGCCGGCGGACTGGGAGCGCGCCTTCGGCTTCTACAAGGGATTCGACGAGGCCCTGGGCGTGCAGGACATCCAGGCCTGCCTGAACGCCTTGCGCCAGCGCCCCGAGGTCACGGACGGCAAGGCCGGCGTGCTGGGCTTTTGCCTGGGCGGCAAGCTGGCCTACCTGGCCGCCTGCCGCACCGATGCCGATGCGGTGGTCGGCTACTACGGCGTGGGCATCGAGGCGGCGCTGGACGAGGCCGAGCGCATCTGCTGCCCGCTCACCCTGCACGTGGCCGAGCTCGATGCCTTCTGCCCGCCCGAGGCGCGCCAGCGCATCGTCCAGGCGCTGGGCGGGCGTCCCGGCGTGGCCGTGCATGTCTATCCGGGCGTGGACCATGCCTTCGCGCGCAAGGGCGGCGATCACTTCCACCGCGCCTCGGCCCTGATGGCGCACGAGCGCAGCATTGCCACGCTCAAGTCCGCCATCGGCCCGCATTTCGACCTGGCCGCGCTGTGGGACAAGCACTGCGAGTACGAGTTCGCCACGCGCAACGTGGACGACACCATGGCCACCATGGTGGCCGAGCCCTATGTGAACCACATCCCCACCATGACCGGCGGCGTGGGCTTCAGCAACCTGCATGCCTTCTACACGAACCACTTCGTCAACAGCAATCCGCCCGACACGTCGCTGACGCCGATTTCGCGCACGGTGGGCGCCTCGCAGGTGGTGGACGAGATGCTGTTCTGCTTCACGCACACCACCGAGATCCCGTGGATGCTGCCCGGCGTGCGGCCCACGGGGCGGCGCGTGGAGATCCCGCTGCTGGCCGTGGTCAAGTTCCGTGGCGACAAGCTCTACCACGAGCACATCTACTGGGACCAGGCCAGCGTGCTGGTGCAGGTGGGCCTGCTGGACCCGGCGCTGCTGCCCGTGGCGGGCGTGGAGACGGCCCGCAAGCTGCTGGACGAGACACTGCCTTCCAACGAACTGCTCAAGCGTTGAGCGCGGCGCGGGCGCATGGGTTTCACCCTGCGCCCGCTTGCGGCCTGCAGGCCGCCCAGGGCTCTCAGGGTTGCCACCAATGTTGATATATCAACATTGATAGATCATGCGGCCATCGCAATCGCCATCGCCGCCCGGTTCCCTCCGCCCAATGCCCCGCCCACGCACATCCACGATCCCTGCCGCCGATGCCGCCACCGGCCCTGCACCGGACACGCAGGTCTGCAGCCACACGCTGGCGCTGGAGGACTTCATCACCTTCCGCCTGGGCGCGCTGTCCAATGCGCTGCAGACCCAGGTGACGCGCCACTACATCGCACCGGCATCGCCCGTGGGGCTGACCGAGTGGCGGCTCATGGGCCAGATCCAGCGCCATGGCGAGCTGCATGCCAGCGCGCTGTCGCGCCTGAGCCTGATGGACAAGGCCCAGATCAGCCGCGCGCTGCAGCCGCTGATCGACCGGGGCTGGGTGCTGCGCCGCGCCGATCCGCAGCACGCGCGCCGCCACCTGCTGCAGCTGAGCGAAGCAGGGCAGGCGCTCTTCGACGAGGTGCTGTCCCGCGCACGCCCCTACCAGGCGGCCCTGCTCAATGCCCTGACGGCCGATGAGCGCGCCATGCTGGACCGCATCCTGGACAAGCTGGGCCGTGCCTCCCAAGCGCTGGACCAGGGGCTGGACCAGGGGCTGGATGCCTGATTTCCCCACAAGCCACTGCACAACCCACCTCAAGACCCACCTCAGAACCCACCCCACGAGCCACACCATGAATTGCTCCATGCACCCTGATGAGCGGGCCGCCCGCATCGAACTGGCCGCCTGCTACCGCGTCTTCGCCATGCTGGGCTGGGACGAACTGATCTACAACCACATCACGGTGCGCCTGCCCGACAGCGTGACGGGCGGTGAAAAGCAGTTCCTGATCAACCCCTTCGGCCTGCATTACGAAGAGGTCACGGCCAGCAACCTGGTGCGCATCAACGTGCGCGGCGAGGTGCTGGACGGCTCGCGGCATCCGGTGAATCCGGCCGGCTTCGTGGTGCATGCGGCCATCCACGACGGACTGCCGGGCGCGCACTGCGTGATGCACACGCACACCACCTCGGGCATGGGCGTGGCCTGCCTGGAGCAGGGCCTGTCGCAAAGCAACTTCTACAGCGCCCAGCTGCACGGCATGGTGGCCTACCATGACTTCGAGGGCATCACCATCCATGCCGACGAAGGGCCGCGCCTGCTGGCCAGCATCGGCCGCCGCAAGGCCGTGATCCTGCGCAACCATGGCCTGCTCAGCTGGGGCAGCGACCTGCCCCAGGCCTTCGTGGTGCTGTGGACGCTGCAGCGCGCCTGCGACGTGCAGATGGCCACCCTGTCCATGGGCGCGCCGCGCATGGTCTCCGACGCCGTGGCGCGGCGCTGCAACGAGGACTCGCTGACCTTCAACGACAGCCACGGCGGTGCCCGCGATGTGTTCGACCACCTGGTGCGCCGCGTGAACCGGCGCGACAGCAGCTATCTCGATCTTTGAACCCGGAGCTTCCCGCGCATGACCATGGAACAGACAAGCATTTCATTCGACAAGGCCTGCATCTTCGGCGCCGGTGCCATCGGCGGCTGGATGGGCGCGGCCCTGGCCCGCGCCGGCTGCCAGCTCAGCGCCGTGGCGCGCGGCGCAGCACTGCAGGCCCTGCGCACCCAGGGCCTGACCCTGGTGCACGGCGAGCAGCGCGAGCACTTCGCGCTGCGCGCCGAACAGGACCCGGCCGCCCTGGGCGTGCAGGACCTGGTCATCATCTCCGTCAAGGCGCCGGGCATGCCCGATGTGGCCGAGCGCATCGCCCCGCTGATCGGCCCGCAGACCGTGGTGCTCACGGCCATGAACGGCGTGCCCTGGTGGTTTCTGCAAGGCGGTGTCGATGCCAGCGTGCGCGGCAAGCAGCTGAAAGCCGTGGACCCTGAAGGCCGCATTGCGCAAGCAATCCCGCTGGGCCAGGTGCTGGGCTCCGTGGTCCATGCCAGCTGCTCCAACGATGCGCCCGGCGTGGTGCGCCGCCACTTCGGCAACAGCCTCATCCTGGGCGAGCCCCTGGCCACAGGGCCCGGCCAGCCGCCCACGCCGCGCCTGGCAGCACTGGCCCAACTGCTGCAGCGTGGCGGCATCGAGGCCAAGGTCTCCGACAATATCCAGCGCGACGCCTGGTACAAGCTCTGGGGCAACATGACCGTCAACCCCGTCAGCGCGCTGACGGGCGCCACCTCGGACCGCATCCTGGGCGACGACCTGGTGCGCGGCCTGATCACGCGCGTGATGCTGGAGGCCAAGGAGATCGGCGCGCGCATCGGCCTGCCCATCAACGAATCGCCCGAAGACCGCCATGCGGTCACGCTCAAGCTGGGCGCCTTCAAGACCTCCATGCTGCAGGACGTGGAAGCCGGCAAGCCCGTGGAACTCGACGCCCTGGTGGGCGCGGTGCGCGAAATGGGCCAGCTGTGCGGCGTGGACACCCCGTTCACCGATGCGCTGCTGGGCCTGGCGCGGCTGCAGGCGCGGCAAAAGGGGCTGATGGCCTGACGCCGCAAGGGCCAGTACCGGCCTGCAGCGCGCAACCGTAGACTACGCCTCCATGACTTCCGCCAAGAACCCCGCCTCGCCCTGGTCCACGCTGTGCGTGGTGGCCACCACAGTCCCCAGCGCCGAGGAGGCCGCCCATCTGGCGCGCAGCCTGGTGCAGCAGCAGGCTGCAGCCTGCGTGCAGGTGGAGCCCATCACCTCGCACTACGTGTGGGAGGGCGAGATGCACGCTACGCCCGAGTGGCGGCTGGTCTGCAAGACCCTGCCCGACGTGCTGGAGCGCCTGGCCCGGCTGCTGCGCGCCGGCCACAGCTACAGCGTGCCGCAGATCACCATGCGCACCGAGCGCTGCATGGCCGACTATGCGCAGTGGCTGCGCTCCCAGGTCTCGACCCGGGACGTGGCGGACGCTGCAGACATGGCCGCCGCGCCCCGCATCACTGCGGCGTGACGTTGGCGGCCTTGATCACGGGCACCCAGGTCGCTGTCTCCTTGCGGATCAGCTCGCCGAAGGCGCTGCCCGTGACCACCCAGGGCTCGATCCCCTGCAGGTCCAGCTGCCTGACCACGGCCGGCGTGTTGAAGATCTCCTGAATATCCTTTTCCAGCTGCTTGAGCACGGCTGGCGGCGTCTTCTTTGGCGCCATCACGCCGTACCAGGACGAGATGGCAATGCCCGGCACGCCCGCCTGGGCCAGCGTGGGCACCTCGGGCAGGTACTTGCTGCGGGCCGGGTCGGTCACGGCCAGCGCGCGCAGCTTGCCCGACTGCACATGCGGCAGCAGCGCGGGCACATTGCCCACGATCATCGGCACCGTGCCGCCCAGCACATCGTTGAGGCCGGGCGCCGTGCCCTTGTAGGCCACGTGCAGGATGTCGGCGCCGGTCTGCTGCTTGAACAGCTCACCGGCCAGATGCAGGCTGGAGCCCACGCCGGGCGAGGCATAGCTGATGGTGGCCGGCTTGGCCTTGGACAGGGCCACCAGCTCCTGCACCGTTTTGGCCGGCACGCCAGGGTGCACGGCGATCACATTGGCCGCCTTGGCCAGCGAGGCCACGGGCGCGAAGTCCGCCTCCACGCTGTAGCCGGGCTTGGCCAGCAGCGTGGGATTGATGGTCAGGTTGCCCTGGGGCACGACCAGCAGCGTATGGCCGTCCGGCGCGGCGCGCTTGACCATGTCGATGCCGATATTGCCGTTGGCCCCGGGCTTGTTCTCCACCACCGAGGTCTGCTTGTAGCGCTCGGCCAACCCCGTGGACAGCAGGCGGGCCAGCGCATCGACCGGGCCGCCGGGCGGAAAAGGCGCGACGATGGTGAAAGGCTTGGCGGCCAGTTGCTGCTGTGCGGCGGCATCCTGGGCCAGGGCGCTCTGGCATGCGGCTGCGGCCAGCAGGGCGGCAGCGCCGAGCAAGGTGGGGGCTTTCATGGGGAACTCCGGGGAACAAGGCAAGGCAGGTACAAGCAAAAGAAATGCCTGAGGGCTATCGATTGTTTCTTGTATAAAACAACGTTCTTCTTATAAATCAATGCAAAGCATAAAACCTGCGGCTTGATTCGAATCAAGGGAAAACCCTTGCCTGCATGCCCTGGTCTTCTCGGTACCTGCGCGCCCATGAAAATAGGAGCGCAGCGCGCTCCCGTAAGTCCACTCCAGAGAATGGGTCAAAGCGCATCAACAGGGGAGCTGATGCAGTCGATGCCAAGCCGCAGGACGACAGCGCGACAAGCAGGTCTTGCTGCCATCGCATGTCAGGCCTGTAGGCAAGTCACCACCAGACCCAACAGCATCAGGCCCATGCCGATCTTCTCTGCTCGACTGAAGCTTTCGCTGAACACGCGGCGCGAAACCAGGTAGCTGAAAACGACCTCGATCATTCCCAAGGTGCGCACAGGCGATGCTCCTTGCATGGCGTAGGCCGTGAACCAGGCAATTGAAGCGGCTGCACCCATGCAACCGGCAAGGAGCGAGATGCGCCAAGCTCGAAAAATAGGTGCCAGACCTTGAGCTGTGCGCAACTGAATCCAAAGTCCCATGCCGACGGTTTGCATCGACTGTGCGATCAGCACGCCCCAGGCGCCAGATAACCATGCCGTTTCGGCGCCAAGTGCCAGCGACCCTCCTCGAAATCCTACTGTTGCAACTGCAAAGCAGGAGCCGCAAGCCAGGCCATAAAGTGCCGATCGGTTGAGCCAGGCGGACAGTGAGAGCAACTGGTCGCGTGGCGGCAGGGACAGCAGCAGCATGCCGATTGTGGCTACGATCATTGCGGCCAACGCCAGCGGTGTTGGAAGTTCATGGAGAAAAACCGATGCGAACAGAGCTAGCTGCAGCACCTCTGTCTTTGTCAGAGTGACAGCCACGGCAAAGTTGCGCTCCTTCATCGCCAGCAGCAAAGCGACTGTTCCAGCCAATTGGAAAAAAGCGCCCAATGCAATCCAGCCAAGGTAAATCGGCGTGATCGAAGGTACAGCGTATGGCTTTGCTGGTACCAGATACAGCAGTGCCAGCCACAACATGGCAAAAGGTAGGCCATACAGAAAACGCACCAGCGTGGCCGATAGCGCGCCCAGCTCCTGTGTCAGGCTGCGCTGCGCTGTGTTTCGTACCGTTTGAGCGAGAGCGGCGAACAGGGTTATGGGAACCCATAACCAAGAAAAACCTTGAATGGATTCAAGCATGAATATGGAGGAGGTATGGGTAAATAGGGCGTAGAGTAAATTTCTACATTGCTGTGGATTATTTGGTAATGCGCAGCAATGCTCATTTGCTGAGTAGAGAAATTTTGCTCTGTTGAAGATTTATTGAACGGTTGAAGACAGAGACTCGAGATAGAACATGAGGCCTGCGTAGAGCGTTTCTTCCGGGGTGCCCGCGCGAGGAGAGCTCGGCATCATCCAGGTATCCTTGCTGCCATTTATCCGCATGCTGCGGAGAAAGCAGTATGTAGTCAATGCGTAGAATTTGCGACTCGAAAAATACGCTTAAGATAAAAATTTCTCTTAAATACGGAGATATTGAAATCGATTTGCAAAATGCGCAATTCCAGTAAGCAATTCAGAGAAAGAACTGATTTTCTCAACAAGCACGCATAGCGTGATTGTTATGAAAAGGTGATGCTGGGTCTTTATTTCTTAATGCTATCTGAAAATAGTGTGGCTATAGATGGTGGCTTATCTTGCGTACCAATTTTGAAAGAGCGATTTCATAGGTCCCTGCGTATAGCCGCCAGCAGGCTTTTCGAAGAATTCCAGATATGCTGCTCGGCAAGGGCCTGGGCCTTCTTTGGGTCGCGATTACGGATGGCGGCGAGGATGCCGCGTTTTTCTTCTGTGCTTTCTGAGGCCCGTGAGCTGTGAGAAAGTGAGAGTCTCCGCAGGCGTGCGAGGCGGCTCCTTTGTGAAGAAAGATAGCTTGCCATCAGCGAATTTTGGGCTGCATCCAGGAGAACTTCGTAGAACTCTTCGATGGTCTCGATCTGAGCCCCGACATCGCCCGAAATCTGCGCTTCATTCATCGCTTTCACTGTGACATCCAGGCGCTCGATTTGCTCTATGGTGGCTCGCTCTGCGCACAGTGCCGCCACATAGCCTTCAACGGCTGCACGCATTTCAAAGATCTGGCGAATGCCGTCTTCATCGATAACGGCGACTATCGGGCCTTTATAGGGCTCCTTTGTGATCCACCCTTCTGCCTCCAATTGCCCCAGGGTTTCACGAACGATCGTTCTGCTCACATCAAGGAGATCGCACAGCTTGCGTTCTACCAAACGTGATCCAGGTGGAAGTTGGCCTTCCACAATGGCGCGCTTCAATTGCTCAAGTGCCAGCTGTCGGAGCGTTGGATTCACACGCTCTACGGCCATACTGCCTCGCGGAATTCCCATGTCTGTCAATGCAGGTCTGTCTGTGTCTGTACCTGCTTTAGAGGCTTGCCGTTTCATGTCTGTTGGACTTTCTTGCGAATTGAGTGATGGTATACCAACATACAATCTTGGGTCAAGATATGGAAGGGTGCGAAAAATTGAGAGGCATCTGGTGGGGAAGGCAGCAGGAAGACAGTGACCAAGCCATCTCCGCCATCGATGGTTTGTCTCTGATTGGTTTGCAAGCCACATAAATTGGCCTGAATTTGCCATCCGCAGCCAGCAAGTAGCCTAATCGGCTGGTTTAAAACTCTTGTGTGCTTTTACGAGCCCGAAAAGTGGGGGTAGCAGAGCGGGAGAATATGCTTGGAATGATGCGCGGCACACGCCGTAGTTGGCATATCGAAGGCAGGTCGCACTGAAGAGTCTGTTGCCGAGTTTTCGCACACGCTACTCTGAGTGTGGGCACTCAAAAGAGTTGGTGCGCTTGCCGAGGCATGGGCCGTGCGCTCACCCGCACGCAAAGCTGGAGCGACGGGAAAAAATGCGTTCTCCACATCGGAGGCCAGAGTTGAGTGCGGTGGTGCACCGCAAGGCCTGCCCGCCGGCGTCAGTGAGGAAGAGCTAGGATTTCTGACCGTCCGAAGCAAGGACGGGCTTGTCGGTGCTACCGAGCACTGGCGGAAGTGCTGCTTTGACTGGCCGAAGAGATTCGTCAATTGCCCCGTGACGATGAGAGGCTGCTTCGGTGATTGAAGGGCATGCCCTTTCTGGTCTTTGCCGCGCCCACGCTGTCGGCTGTGGCGAAGTTACTGGGCTTTTGCGGCAAGTCACATGAGCTAACCCGGTAGGGCCTGGCCTGATCAGTCCCGAGGCGGTTGAGTGCGTCAGAGGTTGAGGCTGGAGAGCTCTTCGTTGAGCGGTCACTCCCCAATGGATGAGCGGAGAGCGGCTTGAGCGCCAGCTCGCAATTCATCCATTCCGCCTTCCTGTGGCGCCTTTCGAGAAAACTCTGAACAGATTGTCAGGACAGCAGCGCTTGCGCGAATTCCCGGGCGTTGAAGGTTTCCAGGTCCTCGACCTTTTCGCCCACGCCGATGAAGTACACGGGGATCGGCCGTTCCTGGGCAATGGCAGCCAGCACGCCGCCCTTGGCTGTGCCGTCGAGCTTGGTGACGATCAGGCCCGTGAGCTGCAGCGCATCGTCGAAGGCGCGCACCTGGGCCAGCGCGTTCTGGCCGGTGTTGCCGTCGATGACCAGCAGCACCTCATGGGGTGCCGTGGCGTCGGCCTTGCTGACCACGCGGCGGATCTTGCGCAGCTCTTCCATCAGGTGCAGCTGGGTGGGCAGGCGGCCTGCCGTGTCCACCAGCACCACATCCTTCTTGCGCGCGCGGCCGGCGGTGACGGCGTCAAAGCTCACGGCCGCAGGATCGCCCCCTTCCTGGCTGACGATCTCCACCGTGTTGCGGTTGGCCCAGACGCCAAGCTGCTCGCGCGCGGCGGCGCGGAAGGTGTCGGCGGCGGCCAGCAGCACGCTCTGGCCTTCGTCGGCCAGGTGGCGGGTCAGCTTGCCGATGGAGGTGGTCTTGCCCGCGCCGTTGACGCCAGCCACCATGATCACGGTGGGCTGGTGCTCGCCGATGACCAGCGGCTTCTCCAGCGGGCGCAGCAGGTCGGCCAGGGCATCGGCCAGCAGCGCCTTGACGGCGGCGGGGTCGGTGGCCTTGGCCTCCTTGACGCGGCGGCGCAGGTCGGCGAGCAGGTGCTCGGTGGCCTTGACGCCGGTGTCGGCCATCAGCAGGGCGTCTTCCAGTTCCTCGTAAAGCGCATCGTTGATCTGCGTGCCCGTGAAGACCGTGGCAATGCTGCTGCCGGTCTTGCGCAGGCCGGTCTTGAGGCGTTGCATCCAGTTCTGACGGCTGGCACCCTCGGCCTCGGGCTTGGCCGTGGGCTCGGGCGCGGCAATGAAGTCCGCAGGCGCGATGGTGGACGCGGGTGCAGCAGCTGGGGCAGGCGGAGTCTCGGGGGGCGCGGCATCGCCCTTGCCGCCGCCAAAGGGCTTGCGCCACCAGGCACTGCCGGTGTCGGCGGCCGGGGCCGCTGGCGCGGCCGGTGGCAGGGCAGGGGGGCTGTCCTGCGGTGGGGTTGCGGGAATGCCGGCCTTTTCAGGCGCGGCGCTGCTGTCCGTCGGGGAAATCTCGGCGGCGGAGGGGGTGGGCTTTTTCTTGAAAAAACTGAACATCGGCAGGTTCTTAGAATCACAGCATTCTATGAAACATGCACTCACCCTCCTGGGCTTAATGGCCTGCATGGGCACCGGGGCTGCTTTGGCAGCTCCGGATGCATCCTCTTCCATCCCTTCATCGCTGCTGCAGACGGTGGCCAGCCAGGCCGCCGGCGGCACGCGCACCGCCACTTCGGCACAGCAATTCACCTTGAAGAACGGCATGCAGCTCATCGTGCAGCCCGACCGGCGCGCGCCCACGGCCGTGCACATGGTCTGGGTGCGTGTGGGCTCCGTGGACGAGGTCGATGGCACCTCGGGCGTGGCCCACGCGCTCGAACACATGATGTTCAAGGGCTCGCGCAAGGTGGCTCCCGGCGAGTTCTCGCGCCGCGTGGCCGCGCTGGGCGGGCAGGAAAACGCCTTCACCAGCCGCGACTACACGGGCTACTACCAGCAGATTCCGTCCAGCCGCCTGGAAGACGTGATGAAGCTCGAATCCGACCGCTTCGCCAACAACCACTGGCCCGACAGCGAGTTCAAGAAGGAGATCGAGGTCATCAAGGAAGAGCGCCGCATGCGCACCGAGGACCAGCCGCGCGCCGTGCTCATGGAGCAGTTGATGGCGGCGACCTTCGTGGCCTCGCCCTACCACCGCCCCGTGATCGGCTGGATGAGCGACCTGGACGCGCTGACGCCCGGCGACGTGCGCGACTTCCATGGCCGCTGGTATGTGCCCGGCAATGCCACCATCGTCATTGCCGGCGATGTGGACGTGGCCAAGGTCCGCGCCTGGGCCGAGAAGTACTACGGCAGCATTCCCGCACGCGCCCTGCCGGTGCGCAAGCCGCGCACCGAGCCCGCGCAGATCGGCATCCGCCGCATCGAGGTCAAGCAGCCCGCCGAGCAGGCCCTGGTGGCCCTGGCCTTCCGCGCGCCCTCGCTGACGCGCGTCAGCGACCTGCAGGCCGACGACCGGGATGCGCTGGCGCTGCTGGTTCTGTCGGCCGTGCTGGACGGCTATGACGGCGCCCGCCTGGAGCGCGCCCTGGTGCAGGGCGAAGGCCGCGTGGCCGACGGCGCGGGCAGCTCCATGTCCCTCATGGGCCGTGGCCCCGGCCTGTTCATGCTGACGGGCGTGCCCGCCACGGGCAAGACCGCCGCCGAGGTCGAGGCGGCGTTGCGCGCCGAAGTGGCCAAGGTCGCCAAGGATGGTGTGGAGCCCGCCGAGCTGGAGCGCGTGAAGACGCAGTGGATGGCCTCCAATGTCTACGAGCGCGATTCGGTCATGGGCCAGGCCCAGAGCCTGGGCAATTACTGGATACAGGGCATGCCGCTGGATGCGGAAGACCAGCTGCTGACCCAGCTGCGCACCATCACGCCCGATGACGTCAAGCGTGTGGCTGCCAAGTACTTTGGCGATGACCAGCTCACGGTGGGCACCCTGGTGCCGCAACCCCTGCCCGAAGGCGGCAAGCCCCGTCGCCCCGATGCGGGTGCCGGCATCGGCGGACCCCTGCATTGATGCCCCCGAAGCACGCTGGAGTGAAGATGAAGAACATGAAAAAAATGGTGGCCAGCACGGTGCTGGCAGGCGTGGGCCTGGGCTTTGGTGCCACGTCCGCATGGGCCCTGCTGCCCATCCAGCACTGGACCCAGCCCAGCGGGGCGCAGGTCTGGCTGGTGGACAGCCCGGGCATTCCCATGGTCGATGTGCAGATGGACTTCGATGCCGGCAGCCGGCGCGATCCCGCCAACCAGGTCGGACTGGCCAGCGCCGTGGCGCTGATGGCCTCCAAGGGCGTGACCGCCCAGGGCGATGCGCCTGCGCTGGACGAGAACGGTCTGGGCCAGGCCTGGGCCGATCTGGGTGCCAGCTTTGGCGCCCAGGCGGGCCGCGACAGCTTCAGCTACGGGCTGCGCTCCCTGACCGAGCCTGCGCTGCTGCAGCGCGCCGTGGCGCTGGCGGCGCGCCAGATCGCCAACCCCAGCTGGCCGCAGGACGTGTGGCTGCGCGAGCGTGAGCGCTGGACTGCGGCCATCAAGGAATCGGACACGCGCCCCGGCACGGTGGCCGGCAAGGCCCTGAGCCAGGGCGTGTTCGGCACCCATCCCTACGGCGCACGCGCCACGGGCGAGAGCCTCGCGCACATCGACCTGTCCGACATGCAGTCCTTCCACCGCCGCCTGATCGCGGCCTGCCGCGCCAAGGTCAGCATCGTCGGTGCGGTCAGCCGTGAACAGGCCGACCAGCTGGTGCAGCAACTGCTGGCTCCGCTGCAGGCGGCGCAGGGCCAGGACGCCAGTGCCTGCGCGCCTCTGCCCGACGTGCCCAAGGTGCAGGCGCTCAAGGCGCCGGTCAACGAGAACATCCCCTTCGCCTCGGCCCAGGCGCAGGTGCTGATCGCCCAGCCCGGCATTGCACGCAACAGCCCGGACTTCATGGCAGTGCTGGTGGGCAACCACATCCTGGGCGGCGGCGGCTTCACCTCGCGGCTGACCGAGGAAGTGCGCGAAAAGCGCGGCCTGAGCTACAGCGTCTACAGCGATTTCTCGCCGGGTCTGGACGCAGGCGCCTTCACGATCGCCCTGCAGACGCGCCCCGACCAGGCAGCCGAGGCCCTGAAGGTGTCGCAGGACACGCTGCGCCGCTTCGTGGCCGAAGGCCCGACCGAGAAGGAGCTCAAGGCCGCAAAGGACAATCTGATCGGCGGCTTTGCGCTGCGCATCGACAGCAACCGCAAGCTGCTGGGCAATGTGTCCAACATCGCCTGGAACGGCTTGCCGCTGGACTACCTGGAGCATTGGACCGAGCGCGTGCAGGCGCTCACCGTGCGTGATGTGCGCGAGGCCATGCAGCGCATGCTGCAGCCCGAGCGCATGGTGACCGTCATCGTGGGAGGCAAACAATGAGCCGCAACAGCATCAAAATTCATACCCCTGCCGGCAAGCGCTGGCTGGAAAAGGCCACGGCCGAGGCCGCAGCACCCAAGGCAGCTGCCGCAGCGCCTGCTGCCGCCAAGGCGAAAGCCGGACGGCCGGCGCCGGTGGGCGCAGGCGAAGTCCGCATCATCGGCGGCCAATGGCGCCGCACGCGGCTGCCCGTGGCGCAGCACCCGGGCCTGCGGCCCACGCCGGATCGCGTGCGCGAGACCCTGTTCAACTGGCTGGGCCAGGACCTGACGGGCTGGCACTGCCTGGATGCCTTCGCGGGCACGGGCGCGCTGGGCTTCGAGGCCGCATCGCGCGGCGCGACCAATGTGCTGATGAACGAGCAGGACGCCACCCTGGTCCAGCAGTTGCAGCGCCTGCGCGAGCGCCTGGACGCCCAGTCCGTGCGCGTGCTGCGCGGCGATGGCATCGGCTGCCTGCGCCAGGTGGCGCCCGGCACGCTGGACCTGGTGCTGATCGATCCGCCCTTCGACCATGCCGATCTGTTCGAGCCTGCGCTGAAGGCCGCCGCGCAGGCGGTGTCCGCCACGGGCTATGTCTATCTGGAGGCGCCCCAGGCCTGGACCGAGGAGCAATTGGCCGAGGCCGGTGGCCTGCAGCTGTTCCGCCATCTGAAGGCGGGCGCCGTCCACGCCCACCTGCTGCGCAAGGCGCCGCAGGACGAGTAAAGGCGCTGCGGCGGCCGCGTTCCCTGGCAGGAGCGCGGCTGTCGCACAGCCGACCGGCCATGCTGCAGCGCAATGCATAATGCGCCATCCGTGCCGGACAGGGCACGCGCAGCCAATGAAAGCGACCGCCATGAGCCACGACGTGATTGCCGTCTATCCCGGAACTTTCGATCCGATCACGCTGGGTCATGAAGACGTGGTGCGCCGCGCGACCCAGCTGTTCAGCCACGTCATCGTCGCCGTGGCGGCGGGCCACCACAAGAAGACCATGTTCAATCTTGAGGAGCGCATGCAGATGGTGCGCGAGGCCGTGTCCATCTATCCCCATGTCCAGGTCGAGAGCTTTCATGGCCTGCTGCGCGACTTCGTGGTCGAGCGCGGCGGCAAGGCCATGGTGCGCGGCCTGCGTGCGGTCACCGACTTCGACTACGAGTTCCAGCTCGCCGGCATGAACCGCACGCTGATGCCCGAGGTGGAGACCGTCTTCCTCACGCCCAGCGACCGCTACCAGTTCATCAGCAGCACCTTCGTGCGCGAGATCGCCACGCTGGATGGCGAGATCGACAAGTTCGTCTCTCCCAGCGTGCGTACCCGCCTTCTGCAGAAGGTACAGGCCAATCGTGGATCGTGATCGCACGCCCTGATGCCCTGACCGCCTGGCTGTCCTGAGGCCCGGCAAGGGCGGCCAGGACCCTCTCGCAGTTCCTTCTTAGAAGGCAGCCTGCCGCGTGGCGCTCGCATTCACGGCGGCGTGCACGAATTCCAGCTTGCGCCTGGCCCCGGCCGAAAGGGCGAACGGATAGGCATCGCCATGGCCCAGGCTGCGGTTGAGGCTGTTGGTCAGCAGCGTCAGCGGCACCCACTGGTCCAGCATGGTGCCGAAGTCCGGCTGTGCATGGACCGCGAAAGGGTCCTGCACGCACAGCGCCGGCTGCGCGACCGAGCCTGTACTTGTCCCTGAGCCTCCGGGCATGGTGATGCAGGTGCCATAGCTGGCCGCAGTCTCCAGCAGATCCACCATGTGCAGGTAATGGGCCCAGCTTTCGGCCCAGTCTTCCCACGGGTGGGAGGTGGCATAGGCGCTGACGAAGTTGTCGCGCCACTGCTCATCCATCGGGTCGCGCGCATAGTAGTTCTGCAGGGCCTGGCCATAGTCCTGGCGCTCGTCGCCGAACAGGCGGCGGAATTCCTCGATACGGCCCGCGCCCACCACCAGCCTGTCCCAGAAGAAGTGGCCGGATTCATGGCGCAGATGGCCCACCAGCGTGCGGTAGGGCTCGTGCAGGGCCTGGCGGCGCCGGGCACGCTCGGCATCGTCGGCCTCCACCACGTTCAGCGTGATGGTGCCGTTGGCGTGGCCGGTCATCACGGGCGCCTGCCCCGGCAGGTCGGCCAGCAGCTCGAAGCGCGGCCCATCCTCTCCAGGCCGGGGACCCAGGCCCAGGCGGGCCAGCGTGTAGAACAGCTGGCGCTTGGCGGCCTCGATCCGGGTCCAGCGCAGCGCATTGGACGGGTCTGACAGATCGGGCAGCCAGCGTGTCTGGCGGCAGGACTCGCACAGCGCATGGGGATCGTCTGCGGGCAGGGCGAAGTTGCACTGTCCCACGGGACCCCGGTGGCTGCACATCTTGTAGAGCCGGCCTGGCGGCTTGCCGCTCGTCAGCGACGACAGGCTCTCCCACAGCACGCTGTCCCGCGTGCCGGAAACCGGGCGCAGGCAGGCCACATGCAGTCGCTCGGGCAGGAAGGCCAGGGTGGCGCCGCAGTGCACGCATTGAACGCTGTCGAAGAAGACCGGGTGGCCACAGGCATCGCAGTTGAAGACTCGCATGTCGGTCACTTTACGCCGTATGTCCGGCGCACGGTGGAAAGGGGTCGTACCTGCCGTCGGCTGCAATGGTCGGCAATCCTTGCGGCGGACCGTGCGGCAGTTGGAGCCCTGGATGAAAAAAGGCCGGAAGTCTCCGGCCTTGTACTTGGATCAGCCCCCGCAGGGGCCTGCATCAGGGACGAACCACGATGCTGTTGCGCACTTCACGCACGTTCTTGGTGGTGCGGGCGATCTCGGCGGCGCGGGCCTTTTCCGATTCGGACTTGGCAAAGCCCGACAGCTGCACCGTGCCGTTCAGGGTCTCGACGCTGATGGAAGTGGCCGAGACGCTCTTGTCCTCTGCCATCTTGGCCTTCACCGCGGTGGTGATGCCGGCGTCATCCACATACGAACCCACGGACTGCTGGTCGCGGGCCACGGAGCAGGCGGTGGTACCGAGCACGGTGGCACCGGCGACGAGAGCGAAAGCGATGGCACGGGTGTACTTTTGCATGATCAGTTCTTTCCTGGACAAGAAGATTGAGAGTAACGGTACTCGAGGGAACTCAGGGGACTCGGCGGCAGCTCACTTGCGCGAGCGGGAACTCATGAAGAACGCGGTGGCCAGGGCAGCGCCCGTGGCTGCAGCCAGCAGGATGGAGCGGCCAGGCTGCTCGATGACGTAGCGCGTGGTGGCTTCCGTGGCCGATTGCAGCTGGCGGCGGGCGCGGTCGGAGCTGTCGGCGCAGAAGTTGATGCCGCGTGTGGCCAGTTCCTGGGCACGTGCCGCGAGGTCATCGATGACGGGGTTCAGTTCACGCTCGATGGACTGGACACCTTCCTCGGCCTTGTCCAGCGCATTCGCTGCAGTGCGGCGTGTCGTGTTGACGGCTTCCTTGGCGGCGTCCGCGACATCCTGGGCAACGTCCTTGGCGGTATCGGCGGCTTTGTTCACGGCTTTCTCGGCTTGGCTCATTGGTTCTATCTCCTCAAAACTGGCATGAATGCGAAAGGCGGTCGGGCTGCCGGGCTGGCTGCCCGCGGGAAGCGGGCTTGGGCTGGCAGGGGGCTGAAGGCGGCGCCGCCGCTACTTCTTGATCAGGCTCATCACAAAGGTGACGACAGCCATGATCACGAAAATATAGAACAGGATCTTGGCGATGCCTACAGCACCTGCCGCAATACCACCAAAACCGAATATGGCGGCTACCAGGGCGATGACGAAGAACACGATGGCGTAGTGCAGCATGTAAAACTCCTTGGGTTGTTCGTTTCCAAGAAACGGCACGGGGCGGATGGGCCAAGTGCTGTTTGCATGGGTTCGACTGTACTGAGCCGCCAAAGGTGTATCTGACGGTGGCCGGCGTGGCATGGCGTCAGGGTTAGGCGGGGGGGTGGTGTAGGAATGCTCCGGCTGCAGAGGGCTTGCAGCCACCGCCGGCTGCGGCCATTCGGGGGCGCGCATGGAAAATGGCCCCCACGCTACCCTTGCTGCGCAAGGTCCGCTGCCCCCCCGAGGGGGCTGCTTTTCATCTTGGGGCGGCCCGGCGATGAAAAAAACCCCTGGCGCGTGGGCGCGCAGGGGCTTTTGCATGGCGGATGCTGCTGCTTCAGGCGGTGGCGACCGTACCGGCGCTTTTGTCCGTGGAAATGGGCGCCAGCGGGATGACGGCGGAGATTGCCGTGCCCTTGCCCAGTTCGGACGAGACCGTCAGGCGGCCGCCTGCGGCCTCCACGCGGTGGCGCATGCCGGCCAGCCCGTGGGAGTTGGGGCGCATGGCCGAGGTCTCGAAGCCTTCGCCGTCGTCCTGGATCTGCACCGTCACATAGGTCGGATAGTTGTGCACGGAGACCAGGACATGGCTGGCCTTGGCATATTTGCCGATGTTGGTCAGCGACTCCTGGACGATGCGGTAGACCGTGAGCTGGGTGGATTCCGGCAGCTCCACCTGCTCCAGGTTGGCCGTGACTTCGATGCCGCTGCGCTCGCCGAACTCGCGCGCCAGGATTTCCAGCGCCGTCGTCAGGCCCAGGTTGGACAGGGAGGAGGGGCGCAGGTCCTCGATGATGCGGCGCTTGAGGGCGATGCCGCTGTTGAGCGTCTCCACCAGATGGCTGACGCGTTCGCCCACGTCCGGCGCGCTGAGGTCGATCTTGGATTTGAGGCGCGCCACGTCGAGCTTGGCCGCCGTCAGCAGCGAGCCCAGCTCGTCGTGCAGTTCGCGCGCCAGGTGTCCGCGCTCGTCCTCGCGCACCTGCTGCAAGTGGTTGGCCAGCTCCGTCAGCGTGGCCGTGCGCTCGCGCACCAGGGCTTCGAGGCGGTTGCGCTCGTCGCGCTGGATCTCCTGCTCGCGCTGGTGGGCCTGCTGCAGCGCGTGGGCCTGGCGCAGGTACATGAAAAAGCCCAGCACGCCCAGGGCCGTGACCGTGGCGATGCCTATGCGTGACAGCGACAGCGTGTGCTCGATGTCCTGCAGGTTCTTGGCCGAGCGCTGGTCTATGCCTGACAGCAGCTTGCCCGTGTAGTCGCGGATGGCGTCCATGTTCTCCATGCCCACGTCGGTGAACATGACGAAGCGCCAGGCCTCCTCGTTGCCCTGGCGGTACAGGCGCAGGCTGAGTTCCATCTCGCTCATCTTGCGTTCGACCTGGCGCGCCAGCGGCGTGAAGATCGCCAGCTCCTGCGGGTCGTAGATGAAGATCTGGCGCAGCTCGTCCATGTTGTAGTTGATGGCCGTAATCGCCTTGCTGTAGGGCTCCAGGTAGCGCTCCTCGCCCGTGAGCAGGTAGCCGCGCAGGCCGGTCTCCGCATCCAGCATCAGCCGCAGCAGCTGGCTGATCTCCGAGCGGGTGTTCTGGGTCTGGGTCATGGCCTCCAGCGCCTTGGTGGAGCGCTTGTAGCTGGCCTCGTTAATGCTCACCAGCAGCACGGCCGCGACGATGGCGAATGCCAGGCTGATCGCAATTCTTCGGAAATTTATCCAACGCATAAGCATCCTCTCACCTACAAGATCTTCGCCGATATTCTGCATAATTCGTGTTATCGGCTGCCGGGGCAGTTCCTGCGCCGGCCGTTACCATATATTGTTTGCACGACCAGCGATCCCGCTGGTCCCCCGAAAAAGAGGTATTCATGATCAGAATTGGCATTGTGGACGACCATGCAATTGTGCGCTCGGGCCTGCGTCAGTTTCTCTCGGAACACGTGGACCTGCGTGTAGTCGGTGAGGCCGCCAATGGCCGCGAGGCCATCGATCTGGTGCGTGCCCACGAGATCGACGTGCTGTTGATGGACCTGTCCATGCCGGGCCAAAGCGGTATCGACGCGCTGGCCATGCTGCGCGCCAAGGCGCCGGACATGGGCATCCTGATCCTGAGCGGCTATCCCGAGGAGCACTACGCGATCAACCTGATCCGCCAAGGCGCCAGCGGCTACCTGAACAAGGAATGCGATCCCCAGGAGATTGCCGAAGCGATCCGCACCGTGGCCCTGGGCCGCCGCTACCTGACGCCGGCCGTGGCCGACCTGCTGGCCCAGCAGCTCAACCGCAAGGATGACGCGCCAGCGCATGAACAGCTGTCCGAGCGTGAGTTCCAGGTCTTCCTCAAGCTCGCGCGTGGCGAAACCGCAGGTGATATTGCAAAGTCGCTTTCACTGAGCGTAAAGACGGTCAGCACCTATCGCACGCGACTCATGGAGAAAATGGGATTGTCGTCCAACAGCGATCTGACGTATTACGCACTGAAGAACAGGCTGATCGATTGATTTTCAGTCAATAGAAAATACGGGCTGCACGATTATCAAGTCGTGCAGCCTTTTTCTTTGGTGAAAAATCAAATGCAGTGCTTTGGGTTCAGGCTGTTTTGAGTTGGTTGAGTGACGCCGCATCGATATTCATGCAATAGTCCATGAGTGCGTCGATTTCATTGGACTTGTCGAAGACGGCATCCACGCCGAGCTGGGCACAGCGGCTGCGGATGTCTGGTGTGGCGTAGTTGCTGAGCACCACGATCTTCTGGTGCGGCTGGCGCTCGCGGCAGGCGGTGAGCACACCCAGGCCGCTGCCCTGGCGCAGGAACAGGTCGACGATGGCGAGATCCCATGCGTCGGGGTTCTGCTGAAGCCAGTCCGTCCCCGCGCTCTCCGTCTCCGCGATGCCCACGGCCTCGACATCGGCCAGTTCTTCGAGCGTGGCGATCAGGTTCTCGCGGATCGTAGGGTTGTCTTCAACAAGATAGGTGCGCAATTTCACGGCTGTATCCAATAGGGACGCGGATGGCAATCGGAGTCCGGTGGAGCCCGGCCTCCATTGTCCTGCGCGACAGCGGGCGATTGTGCCAGTGAGGGATCGGCGTGGAGGTCAGCCGATTCCTACGCCTTGTTACCGCAAACGGGACATTCCGGTACACGAGTGGTTTGCATGCTACTCCAATCCAGGCTGCGGCTGTCGAACATGGTCAGGCGGTTTGTTGCAGGCGTGCCAAATCCCGCGATCAGCTTGAGGGCTTCCGCCGCCTGCAGCGTGCCCATGACGCCCACCACGGGCGCGAAGACGCCCATGGTCGAGCACTGCACTTCCTCGAACTGCGCGTCGGGCGGAAACACGCAGGCATAGCAGGCGCAGTTCTCGTCGCGCGGGTCCATGACCATGAGCTGGCCGTCCAGCCGGATGGCCGCCCCCGCCACCAGGGGCACCTTGTGTCGCACGCAGGCCGCGTTGATCATGTGGCGCGTGCGGTAGTTGTCCGTGCAGTCCAGCACCAGGCTGGCCTGCGGCACGAGCTCGTCGAGCAGGGCGTCGTCGGCGCGCTGCTGGCGGCAGTCGATGCGGATGCCGGGGTTGATGGCGTGCACGGCCGTGCGTATGGATTCCACCTTGGGCTGGCCCACGCGATCCGTGGTGTGGGCGATCTGGCGCTGCAGGTTGGTCATGTCCACCGCATCGTCGTCCATCAGGGTGATGCGGCCTATGCCGGCCGAGCCCAGGTACAGCGCGGCGGGCGCGCCCAGGCCGCCTGCGCCGATGATGAGCACATGCGCTGCCAGGATGCGCTCCTGGCCCTCGATGCCGATTTCGTCGAGAAGGATGTGGCGCGAGTAGCGCAGCAGTTGATCGTCGTTCATTCGCGTCTCCAGACGTGAAAAAGCCGGGCGCAAGGCCCGGCTTGGTGCAGGCGCGGACCCGGTCCGCGCCGCGCTGTCAGTTTTCCTTCTTCTCGGGCTCGCGCTCGGTCAGGGTCTTGCTGACCATGACGGGCTGGCCCTTGAGGCGGTTGAGCGCCTGCTGCAGCTGGAAGTCCTTTTCGGTGCCGAACTCGGGCAGGCGGCGCTCGGCCGGCGGCTTCTTGGCTTCCTCTTCCAGGCGCTTGCGTGCTTCCTCGCGGGCCTTCTCGCGCACCTCGTCCTTGACCTCGGCACCCTGTCCGCTGGACAGGTGCTTTTCCAGGTCGGCCTCGCGCATGCGCAGGGCGGCGAACAGGTCGCCTTCGGGCGTCTCATCCACCATCACGTCGGGCACGATGCCCTTGGCCTGGATGGACTTGCCGCTGGGCGTGTAGTAGCGCGCCGTGGTCAGCTTCAGGCCCGTATCGGGGCCCAGGGGGCGCACGGTCTGCACGGAGCCCTTGCCGAAGGTCTGGCTGCCCATGATGATGGCGCGCTTGTGGTCCTGCAGTGCGCCGGCCACGATTTCGCTGGCCGAGGCCGAGCCTTCGTTGACCAGGACCACCAGCGGCAGCTTCTTGAGCGAGGCGGGCAGGCGCTGCAGCGGGTCACCCATGCCGCGGCGGGCATAGAAGCTGGGCGATGCCTTGTAGGTTTCCTTGCTCTCGGCCAGTTGGCCGTTGGTGGAGACCACGGTCACATCCGGCGGCAGGAAGGCGGCCGAGATGGCGACGGCAGCGTCCAGCAGGCCGCCCGGGTCGTTGCGCAGGTCCAGCACCAGGCCCTTCATGTTGGGGTCCTGCTTGTACAGTTCCTCGACCTTGCGCACGAAGTCGTCCACCGTGCGTTCCTGGAACTGGCTCAGGCGGATCCAGCCGTAGCCGGGCTCGATCACCTTGCCCTTGACGGACTGCGTCTTGATTTCTTCGCGCGTGATGGTCACGGGGAAGCTGCGGCTTTCATCCTTGCGCAGGATGGTCAGCTGCACCTTGGTGTTGGGCTCGCCGCGCATGCGCTTGACGGCGTCGTTGAGCGACAGGCCCTTGACGGCCGTGTCGTCGATCTTGGTGATCAGGTCGCCGGTCTTGAGGCCGGCGCGGAAGGCGGGGGAGCCTTCGATGGGCGAGACGACCTTGATCAGGCCGTCTTCCTGCGTGATCTCGATGCCCACGCCGACGAAGCGGCCCGAGGTGCCCTCGCGGAATTCCTTGTAGGACTTCTTGTCGAAGTACTGCGAATGCGGATCGAGGCTGGACACCATGCCGGAGATGGCATCGGTGATCAGCTTCTTGTCATCGACCGACTCGACATAGTCGGTCTTGATCAGGCCGAAGACGGCGGACAGCTGCTGGATTTCCTCCAGCGGCAGCGGGGTCATGGCACCGCGGGCCACGGTCTGCAAGGAAACCGTGGTCAGTGCTCCGGCGATTACGCCTACGGAAACCCAGCCGGCAATTTTGATTTTCTGGCCCATATCACCCCTTTAACCGCGTCAATATACACCCGCTTGGAAAGGCAAGCGCCCGCGTGGTTCCCTAAAAACGGCGCAGCAAGCGCAATTTCCGCAGCAGGCGCTCACCTCAAGCGGGCCCGGCTCAGGCCTTGCCCTGTGCGGCCACGGCGGCTGCAGCCTTGGCGGCAGCTTCCGCATCGCCCAGGTAATAGTGGCGAATGGGCTTGAGATCGGCATCCAGCTCATAGACCAGCGGAATGCCATTGGGCACGTTGACGCCGACGATGGCGTCATCCGAGATGCCGTCCAGGTACTTGATCAGCGCGCGGATGGAGTTGCCGTGGGCCGCGACCACGACGCGCTTGCCGGACAGGATGGCGGGCGCGATGGACTCGTTCCAGAACGGCAGCACGCGGGCCACCGTGTCCTTCAGGCATTCGGTCAGCGGCACCTGGCTGGGGTCCAGCTGTGCGTAGCGCACGTCGCTGCGCTCGCTGCGCGGGTCTTGCGGCTCCAGGGCCGGCGGGGGCGTGTCGTAGCTGCGGCGCCACACCAGCACCTGGGCGTCGCCGTATTGCTTGGCCATGTCCGCCTTGTTCAGGCCCTGCAGGCCGCCGTAGTGGCGCTCGTTCAGGCGCCAGCTGTGCTGCACGGGCAGCCAGGTGCGGTCCATTTCGTCCAGCGTGTGCCACAGCGTGCGCGTGGCGCGCTTGAGCACGCTGGTGTAGGCCAGGTCGAAGTCATAGCCCTCGGCCTTGAGCAGGCGGCCGGCGTTCTTGGCCTGTTCGACGCCGGTGGCGGTCAGGTCCACATCGGTCCAGCCGGTGAAGCGGTTTTCGAGGTTCCAGGTGGATTCACCGTGGCGGATCAGCACGAGCTTGTACATGGCGGCTTTCTAAGTCTCTCGATGCGACAAAGCTGGGCTGTCGCGGGGGCAAAAGCCAGCATTCTAGAATTGACAGGTTTGCCAACCCAAGGAATGACGTGAAATTCATCATCGATAACTGGTATTTGATCCTGATCGCGCTGGCTTCCGGCGTGATGCTGCTGCTGCCCCTCGTGCGCGGCGCAGGCGGCGGCTCGCTGACGGCGGCGCAGGCCGTGCAACTGATCAACCGCCAAAAGGCCGTGGTCATCGATGTCTGCGAGCCCGAAGAGTACGCGGCCGCCCATGCCAACGGCGCCAAGAATGTGCCGCTGAGCCAGTTCGAGGAAAAGCTGCCCACCACCGTGAAGAACAAGGCGCTGCCGCTGGTGCTGATCTGCACCAAGGGCAACCGCGCCTCCCGTGCCGAAGGCATTGCGAAGAAGCTGGGCTACGAAAAGGCCCAGGCCCTGGCCGGTGGCCTGAAGGCCTGGCGCGATGCCGGCATGCCGGTTGAAAAGGCCTGAGACGCCCCCATCTGACGGCGATGGAAGCCGCTGCTCCGCGCCCCGGGCGCCAGCCGGCGGCACGCCGCAAACTCGAAGAAAGACGCACATGCAAGCCGTGAAGATGTACACCACCGCTGTCTGCCCCTATTGCATTCGGGCCAAGCAGATCCTCAAGTCCAAGGGCGTGGAGCAGATCGAAGAGATCCGCATCGACACCGATCCGGCCGCGCGCGACGTGATGATGCAGAGCACGGGCCGCCGCACGGTGCCCCAGATCTTCATCGGCGACCACCATGTGGGCGGCTGCGACGACCTGATGGCGCTGGACGCCGACGGCGGTCTGGTGCCTCTGCTGCAAAGCTGAAACACGGGCACTGCATAATGCTGGCCCAGGTGCCCGCTGCGCAAGCTCTTGGCAGCGGGCATTTTGTTGGTGATTTTTTTGATGCCCTGGTCACCGCACCAGGGTTTTTTGCCCAGAAAGACTGATTCCATGGCCGAACAGGACACTCCCGTCTTCCAGATCCAGCGCGTCTACCTCAAGGACCTGTCGCTGGAGCAGCCCAATTCGCCCGCCATCCTGCTGGAGCAGGAGCAGCCCAGCGTGGACATCCAGCTTGGCGTCGAGGCGACTCCCGTGGCCGAAGGCATCTACGAAGTGGCCGTGACCGCCACCGTGCAGACCAAGATCCAGGACAAGACCGTGTTCCTGGTCGAGGCCAAGCAGGCCGGCATCTTCGAGATCCGCAACGTTCCCGAAGACCAGATGGGTGGCGTGATCGGCATTGCCTGCCCCCAGATCATCTATCCCTACCTGCGCGGCAACGTGGCTGACGTGGTCACGCGCGCCGGCTTCCCGCCCGTGCACCTGGCCGAGATCAACTTCCAGGCCATGTACGAGCAGCAGCAGGCAGCCGCCCAGGCGGACGGCAACTCGCTGCCGCAGTAAGCCGGTCCATTCCCGGACGATGTGATTTGCGCCCAGGCGCGTCTCATCGCTGTGGTACAAGAAAAGAGGCCCGAGGGCCTCTTTTTTTCATCAACGTCGCTTCTTCAACGTCGAGCAGATATGAACATAGTGGTGATTGGCGCAGGCGCCTGGGGCACGGCGCTGGCGATGAGCGCGGCCTCGCGCGGTGACGGGCGTGTCGTGACCCTTTGGGCGCGCGACGCCGCCCAGGCGCAGGCCATGCACGGCAGCGGCGAGAACGCACGCTACCTGCCTGGCGTGGCACTGCCTGCCGCGCTGCAGGTGGTGCATGGCGAGATCGACGGCCATCTGGCGGCCGCAGACCTGATCGTGATCGGCACGCCCATGGCTGCCCTGCGCGAATGGCTGGGCCGGCTGCAGCATGTGCCCGCACCCGTGGCCTGGCTGTGCAAGGGCTTCGAGGCCGTGCCCGCAGGCGCTTCGGCTGCGGCCCATGGACTGATGGCCCACGAGGTCTGCGCCGAGGTGGCGCCCGATCTGCTGTGCGGCGTGCTCAGCGGCCCCAGCTTCGCGGCCGAGGTGGCACGCCACCAGCCCACGGCCCTGGTGGCGGCCAGCCGCCATGCCCAGGTCAATGACGCCCTGGTGGCCGCCTTCCACGGCGGCGCCATGCGCGTCTATGCCAATGCCGACATCGTGGGAGTGGAAGTGGGCGGCGCCGTGAAGAACGTGCTGGCCATTGCCACCGGCCTGTGCGACGGCCTGCAGCTGGGCCTGAACGCCCGCGCCGCACTGATCACGCGCGGCCTGGCCGAGATGACGCGACTGGGCCTGGCCCTGGGCGCGCGCACCGAGACCTTCATGGGCCTGTCCGGCCTGGGCGATCTGGTGCTGACGGCCACGGGCGACCTGTCGCGCAACCGCAAGGTGGGCCTGCTGCTGGCCCAGGGCCGCACGCTTGAGCAGGCCGTGGCTTCGCTGGGCCATGTGGCCGAGGGCGTGTACAGCGCGCGCACCGTGCTGGCGCGCGCGCGGCTGCTGAATGTGGAGATGCCCATCACCGAAACCGTGGTCGAGCTGCTGGATGGCCGGCTGCAGGCGGCCGAGGCCGTGCAGCACCTGATGGCGCGCGATCCGCGCGGCGAGTGATTCTTCGGTTTCCATGAAAAATGGCCCACACGCTTCCCTTGCTGTGCAAGGTCCACTGCCCCCCGAGGGGGCCGCTTTTCATCTTGGGGCGGCCCGGCGATGAAAAAGCCCCGGGGCTGGAAGGCCCCGGGGCTTTTTTGCGTCAGAAATCCTGGCGCCTTGCGCGCTACATGCCCAGTTACAGGCCCAGCTCCAGGCCCAGCAGTTCCTCCACCGTCTGGCGGCGGCGGATGAGGCGCGCGCTGCCGCCATCGACCAGCACCTCGGCGGCCAGCGGGCGCGTGTTGTAGTTGCTGGACATGGAGCTGCCATAGGCGCCCGTGTCATGGATGACCAGCAGGTCGCCCACCGAGGCGCCTGCCAGCGCGCGCGGCAGCACCACGCCGCCGTCGCCCTGGGTGAACACGTCGCCCGATTCGCACAGCGGGCCGGCGACCACGGCATCGCGCAGGGGCATGGCCTGGCCGTCGCGGCGCAGCACTTCCATGCCGTGCCAGCTGCCGTACATGGAGGGGCGCATCAGCTCGTTGAAGCCCGTGTCGACCAGCACGAAATGGTTGCTGCCCGCGTTCTTGGTGGCGCGCACCTGGCCCAGCAGCACGCCCGACTCGGCCACCAGGAAGCGGCCGGGTTCGATCTCCAGGCCCAGCGCGTGGCCCACGATGGCCTCGGCGTCCTTGCGTGCCGCATCCCACAGGCCGTGGTAGTGGGCGGTGTCGATGGTGGCGTCGCCATCGCGGTAGGGAATGGACAGGCCGCCGCCGGCCGAGATGGCCTGCAGGTCATGGCCTGCCTGGCGGGTGGCGCGCACCAGCTCGACCATGGCGCCGCAGACCTGCTGCAGGTGGCCGTAGTCCACGCCCGAGCCGATGTGCATGTGCAGGCCGGCCAGCTTCAGGCCGCCGTCGCGGATGGCCTGCAGCGCCGCCAGCAGGTCGCTGTGCCAGATGCCGTGCTTGCTGTGCTCGCCGCCCGTGTTGGTCTTGTTGCTGTGGCCGTGGCCGAAGCCGGGGTTGATGCGCAGCCACACGGGATGGCCGGGCGAGGCCTGGGCCAGCTGGTGCAGCATGTCGATGGAGCCGGCGTTCACGGGCACCTTGTGCTCGGCCACGCAGGCCAGCGTGGCCTCGTCCATCACGTCGGCGGTGAACACGATGTCGCTGTGCAGGTCGTCGCCATGGCCGGCCGCGTAGCCGGCGGCCAGCGCGCGCAGGATTTCGCCGCGCGAGACGGCGTCCACCTTCACGCCCTGCTCGCGCATCAGCCGCAGGATGTGGATGTTGGAGCAGGCCTTCTGTGCAAAGCGGATGGTGTCGAAGGCCTTGAGCTGGGCGATGCGTGCGCGGATGGTGGCGGCGTCATAGACCCACAGCGGCGTGCCGCGCTGGTCGGCCAGGGCCCAGAGCTGGGCGGGCGAGAAGGGATTGGACATGGTGTCTCTTTCAGGGGAACTGCAGCGCATGATGGCGGATGGGAGTCATTCAGTCCAATGCTTGTTCTTATGGTGTCTATTTGATTTGGATATGCTTTGGCCATGCAAGACCCCGCGCTGCCGCACACCTCCCCCGAGCCCCGCATCTCCCACCGCCACCTGGAGGTGTTTCGCGCGCTCATGCTCAGCGGCAGCGCCACGGCGGCGGCGCAGATGCTGTTCAGCTCCCAGCCCACCGTCAGCCGCGAATTGGCGCGGATGGAGAGCCTGCTGGGCTATGCGCTGTTCGAGCGTGCCCAGGGCCGGCTGCGGCCCACGGCACGCGCCCTCTCGCTGTGGGCCGAGGTGCAGCGCAGCTGGCAGGGTCTGGACCGCGTGGTGGAGCATGCGCTGGCCCTGGGCCGGCCGCACCAGGCGCGCATCAACGTGCTGTGCCTGCCCGCCCTCAGCCATGCGCTGCTGCCTGCAGCGCTGGCGCGCCTGCATGCGGAGCACGGCCCCGTGGCCGTCAGCGTGGCCACGCAGGAGGCGCCGCTGCTGCAGGAGTGGATGGCCGCCCAGCGCTACGACCTGGGCCTGGCCGAGCTGGCCGAGGCGCCTCCGGGCACGCGTGCCCTTGCGCTGCCCGCCATGGACGAGGTGGCCGTGCTGCCCGCAGGTCATGCGCTGGCCGCAAGGCCGGTGCTGGAGGTGGCTGACTTTGCCGGGGAAAGCTTTGTCAGCCTGGCGCGCGACGATCCCTATCGCCAGCAGATCGATGCCGTGTTCGAGCAGGCCGGCGTGCAGCGCCAGCTGCACCTGGAGACCCACAGCGCCGTGGCGGTCTGCGCCATGGTCCAGCATGGCCTGGGCGTGGCCATCGTCAATCCGCTGACGGCGCGTGCCTGCGCCGGGCCGCAGCTGGTGGTGCGGCCGCTGGCGTTTTCCATTCCCTTCCAGGTCCATGCGCTGCTGCCGCTGCACCGGCCGGCCGTGGCCGAGGTGCAGTGGCTGGTGGACGCGCTCGCCGCCGAGGTGGCCGCGGTCGGCTGAGGGCAGAGGGCGGGGTGCGGTCTCAGCGCGCCGCGCTGTCCAGGCCGGGAGCCTTGTCTGCAGCGGGCTCGGGCGGCAGGCCCCACTCCATCCAGTCGTCGCCAAAGATCTCCACCGGGTGCTGTGTGCGGTCCGATCCGTTGCCGCAGGCCAGCTCGTCGCGGGCGCAGTAGCGGTCACAACCCCAGCAGGTGCGCTCGGGATGGGCGGGGTGGATGGGGAATTTCTTGGCCATGGCATCCAGCTTGGACCGCCATGGCCGCCAGGGTTTTGCGCTGGATCAGAATTCCAGGTTGTCGATCAGGCGCGTCTTGCCCAGGCGCGCAGCGCCCAGGGCCACCAGTGGTGCACCGGCCAGTTGCGCGCCTTCGGCGGGGGGCTGCAGGTCACGGCGCAGGCGCACGGTCAGGTAGTCCGGCTCCCAGCCCTGGGCGGCCAGGGATTGCATGGCCCAGGCTTCCAGTTCGGCCAGCGGCGCCTGGCCCGCACGCGCGGCATCGGCCAGTTGCTTGAGCGCCAGCGACAGCGCCATGGCCTGCTGCCGCTCGTCGTCGCTCAGGTAGCCGTTGCGCGAACTCAGCGCCAGGCCGTCGTCGGCGCGCGCCGTGTCGCCGGCCACGATGTTCACGGGCAGGGCGAACTGCTCGACCATGCGGCGGATCACCATCAACTGCTGGTAGTCCTTTTTGCCGAACACGGCCGTTCCGCCGCCGCTGGCGAAGAATACGGCCGAGAACAGCTTCATCACCACGGTGCACACGCCCGTGAAGAAGCCGGGGCGGAAATGGCCTTCGAGGATGTCGGCCAGCTGCGCGTCGGGCTGGATCTTGAAGGTCTGCGGCTCGGGGTAGAGATCGGCTTCGCGCGGGGCGAACAGCAGGTCGCAGCCTTCGGCCTCCAGCTTGGCGCAGTCAGCCTCCCAGGTGCGCGGGTAGCTGTCGAAATCCTCGTGCGGCAGGAACTGCAGGCGGTTCACGAAGATGCTGGCCACGGCAATGTCGCCGTGCTGGCGCGCGGCGCGCACCAGGGACAGGTGGCCGTCGTGCAGATTGCCCATGGTGGGCACGAAGGCGGGGCGGCCCTTGCTCGACAGGATGGCGCGCAGGTCGGCGATGGAGTGGACGATTTGCATGGGAAAACGGGGGAACGGGAAGCGGGAAGCGGAAAAACGGATCGTGCAGCCTGCCGGACTACCAGGCGTGCTTGCTGTCGTCGGGGAAGCTGCCGTTCTTCACGGCATGCACATAGGCCTCGAAGGCGCCCTTGACGCTGCCCGCATCCGCCATGAAGTTGTGCACGAAGCGGGCCATCTTGCCCAGGTTCACGCCCAGCATGTCGTGCAGCACCAGGACCTGTCCGGCCGTGCCGCTGCCTGCGCCGATGCCGATGGTGTGGCAGTGCGGCAGCTCGGCCGTGAGTTCGCGCGACAGCTGTGCCGGCACCATCTCCAGCACCAGCATGGAGGCGCCTGCATCCTGCAGCTCCAGCGCATGGCGGCGCAGCGTGGCCGCGCCCTCGTCGCTCTTGCCCTGGACGCGGTAGCCGCCCAGCGCATGCACGGTCTGCGGCGTCAGGCCCAGGTGGGCGCAGACGGGCACGCCGCGCTCGACCAGGAATTGCACGGTGGGCGCGGTCCAGCCGCCGCCTTCGAGCTTGACCATATGGGCGCCGGCCTGCATCAGCTCGCAGGCGCTGCGCATGGCCTGCTCGCGGCTTTCGGCGTAGCTGCCATAGGGCATGTCGGCGATCAGCCAGGCCGTGCCCTGCACGCGGTGCAGGCCGCGCGCCACGCTGGCGGTGTGGTAGCACATGTCCTGCAGCGACACGCCCACGGTGCTGTGCAGGCCCTGGCAGACCATGCCCAGCGAATCGCCCACCAAAATGCACTCCACGCCGGCCGCATCGGCCACGGCCGCGAAGGTGGCGTCATAGGCGGTGACCATGGTGATCTTCTCGCCGGCCTCGCGCATCTGCGCCAGGCGCGGAAGGCTCACGGGGCGGCGCTGGGGCAGCGGCGAGGCGGGAGGGATGGTGCCGTAGGGCGTGCCGGCGGTGACGGGTGCTTGGGTCATGGGGCGCTCGGAGGGGGATGGAATTGCCGCGAGTCTATGCGATGCGCGCGGGGGGCACCTGTCCCTGAGCTGTCCTTTTCTTTTCCGTCACCTTTCGGGCAGGCCACGCCATCGGCGCCACAGCGGAGACAGCAGGGCCACGAGCATGGCCGTGCTGGCTGCCACGGCAGGCGCGCTCATCAGCAGGTCCAGCCAGTGCTGGGTATCCGTCCAGGGGCCTGCGCTGCCGGTGGGGTGTGGCAACAGCAGTCTGGACCACTCATACCAGGCGGCGGCGAGCCATATCAGGGCCAGCGACATGCCCAGGGCCAGCAGCACCGCGCCGGCCCAGGGGCGCTTGAGCACACGGATGCGCAGCCAGGCGACCGATATCAGCGCGGCTGGAAACAGCCCCAGCACATAGAGGCTGGTGATTCCCAGCATCCCGGCCAGCACGCTGCCAAGCAAGGTCAGGACCAGGCATGCGCCCCAGGCCACCAGCTGCATGGCAGGCATCAGGCGCACCAGCACCAGGGCCAAGGCGAGGAAAAAGCCAACGCTGGCGGCCGCCAGCAACTGGGACATCCTTGGCCATTCGTCGTCGCGGGACCTGTCAGCGCGCCGCAGATGGCTTTCCTGGTAGGCCGGCAGGGCCAAGCCGTAGCGCGCGTGCTTCCATTGCACATGCTGCAGCGGGCTCCATCGGCTGTCGAACATCTCCAGCAGCATGAGCCACTCACGGTTGCTCTGGGCCAGATAGGTACCGAAGCATTTGCGCGGATCCGGCTCCAGATCCAAAGGCCTGCTGCGACCCCAGGCTGGTTTGCAGTTGGAGTTCTGCGCTCTGGATACCTTCTCGCCAGTCTCTGATGGTGGGCTGGCGGCCAAGTAGGCGCGCCATTCCTCGGCCAGGGGGGATTGCAGCGCGCTGCGGTAGCTGGCCAGCAGGTGCTCCGCCTCGTCCTGCGCGGAGCTGGCAGACTGGCGCACATAGCCTCTGGCCTGCAATGGCTGGCCGTAGCGCTCGAGTGTCTGGGCAATCGCGGCCTGGTCTCCGCGCATCAACCAGACCAGGGCCTGGATGCTCGGGTACTTCGCCGGATCGACCTCTTCCTCGCGCAGCACACGTATCCATTCCACGAGCATGGCCGCCTGGCGTGGCGCGGTAAGCGCCTCCAGGGCGGCGACTTGCTCGACAGTCTGGATCTGTGCACTGACATCCGTGTCCGACCATTGGCGCTGAATCCGCATTTCATAGATGGGCGAAAAGGCGATCGCAGGCGCGAACAATAGCGATAGGAACAAGGCTCCCCACAGGTACTCCCACCACAGGCCCCAGCGGCCCACGGGGGCGTGTTCGCGCCAGCGGTTGTGGATGCGCACGCGCAGCAACCACCACAGCGCCAGGCCGATCGCCACGATCCAGGCCACGACGAAGCCGATGTCCAGTGCCAATTGCTCGGGCGTTTGCCGGGCCGTGGACGCAACGCCGGGCAGGGAGCCCATCCAGCGCGCGGGTTCGGCCATCCATTGCATCCAAACGCCCAGCACCAGCACGCACCACAGCAGCGCCAGCGGCAGATACCAGTGCAGGCGCAGCTGCCACAGCAGGGGGCAGCGCATCAGCGCCCATTGGTCCCAGCGGTTCGTCATATCGGAAAAACGTGGCATGGCTCAGTCCCTCACGAACAGGCGGCGGGTGGATGCGGTGATGTCGCGGAAATAGCGCACGGGCATCTGTGCCTGCACGGCCTGTGCCAGGAACTGCGCTGCCGTGAACGGCACGTGAAAGCTCACGATGTGGGTCTGGCCGCTGAGCTGGTGCGTATGGGATGGCAGCCGGTCCAGCCAGGGTTTCAGCTGCGCCATGGCCCAGCCGGTCTCGAACTCGATGGCGCAGCCTTCCATGGCGGCAAAGCTCTGCTGGACGCTGCGCGGCTGGCCTTGCTCCAGGAACAGCACCTGGTCGGCCACCTTTTCCACCTCGTACAGCTGCTGTGAACTCAGCACCAGGGCCATGGGTTGCCAGGGCGAGCGCGCCAGCGACTGCAGATCGGTCAGCAGGGTCTGCTGGGCGTTGATGTCCAGATTGGCCAGCGGCTCGTCCAGCAGCAGCACGCGCGGCCGGCAGAGCAGGGCGCGCGCCAGCTCGAAGCGCATCTTGTAGCCCGAGGACAGCTGTTTCCACTGGTGGCCCCGGAAGGCGCGCAGCCCCAGCTGCGCGATGACCAGCTGTACCAGGCAGATGTTGCGTTGGCCCACGGCGCCATGGCTGCGCGCGGCGAATTGCAGATGGTCCATCAGGCGCCCGCCCCAGACGGCCGGGCGCTGGGGGATATAGGCGAGCTGGGTGCGCAGCAGGTAGGCATCGGCGGCGGGAACGCCCCAGTCCAGCTGCCCTGCGTCGGGCGCCAGATCGGCGGCCAGCAGGCGCAGCAAGGTGGTCTTGCCGTTGCCGTTCTCGCCCACCAGTCCCAGGATGGTGCCGGGCTCCACGGCCACATCCACCGGCCCCAGCGCAAAGCCGCCGCGCCGGTAGCGCTTGACCAGTTGCCGTCCCTGTACACGGTACGCGCGGTACGCACGGGAAGGTGCGGAATCGGCCTGCAGCGCCTGGCCCGGGGCATGGGCGGCATGCAGGGCATCGAAGGCCTGCTGCACCAGCGCGCGGCGTGGCTCTGCGCCGGAATCGGCCGCAAGGCCATCCCAGGCATCCAGCGCAGTCAGCAGGCTCTGCTGCACGGCGGTTTCGGCCGGCAGGGCGGCGTCTATGAGTGCACGCCACGCGCCATGCCATTGCTGGCTGGCGATCGCCTGTTCCACGGATTGCGCCCAGGCCGCCACGGTGGCCTGCGGGCGCGCGGGTAGTCGTGCCGATTCGATGCTCGATTCCATGAAGCCCTCCCTTTTTTCTGTGCTGCGCGGTGCGGCCATCCGGGGAGCCGGAC
Source organism: Delftia sp. JD2 (assembly GCF_001682645.1). Lineage (NCBI taxonomy): Bacteria > Pseudomonadati > Pseudomonadota > Betaproteobacteria > Burkholderiales > Comamonadaceae > Delftia > Delftia sp. JD2. Next base: position 58,669 of record NZ_LFJT01000016.1, on the reverse strand, counting down.
AGTGCGATTCCCGGCGCGCGACGAGTCTATGCGATCCCGCTATGCTGTACTTCCCGCGACGGACGACAGGGCCCGCACAGGCCCTGCGGATGCGCTTCAACGGTGTTGCACCATGTCCGGTTCCTTACAGACATCTCCGCTTCTTCCCGCCGTGGCCTGGCAGGGCCTGCGCCAGGTCCACGTGCTGCAAAGCCTGACCGACGAGCGCCTGGCCGAACTGGCGGCGCAGTGCCGCTGGCAGCATCTGGCGCTGCACCAGACGCTGGAGGGCGCGTACACCGATCAGCGTCTCTACATGCTCGTGCAGGGCGGCTTGCGCGTCAGCAGCTATGCCCCCAACGGGCGCGGGCTCACACTGGGCGAGATTGCCCAGGGCGTGTTCTTCGGCGGCCTGCCGCAGCAGCAGGCGGGCTGTACGGCCATGCCCCTGGTGGTCGAGGCAGGCGTCCCCAGCCTGATTGCCTCGCTGGCCCATGAGGATGTGGAAGCCCTGCTCATGAACGAGCCCCAGGTCCTGCGCGCCTTCATCGGCCGGCTCAGCGATCTGGCCGTGGCGCTGGCGCGCCGCATGGTGGATCTGGGAACGCTGTCGGTGCGCAGCCGCCTGCATACCCAGTTGCTGGAACGTGCCGAGCGCGCGGGCATCGACCAGGGGCAGGCCCTGCTGGCGCCCGCACCCCGGCAGACTGACCTGGCCCTGATGCTGGGCTCCAGCCGCGAGGAAGTGGCGCGCGAGATGTCGCGCCTGGTGCGCCTGGGCCTGCTGCGGCGTGAAGGCCGCAACCTGCGCATCTGCCATGTCGAAGGCCTGCGCGTGCTGCTCGAGGAAGCGCGCTGAGCCTTTGCCTGCCGCGGCTGTTTCAAGCCGCGAAAAACACTGTTTCAGGAACGCGTGAATTCGCCCTCTGTCGAGGGGAGTACGGGTGAAAAGGCAGCGGGCCGCCCAGGCCGGATGCGAAAACACGTGAGAAAACGCACAGACGAAGAATGCTGCAGCGCCGCATAGTACGTCCATGCCGTGAGGAAATGAATGCCGAGCGGCCTTTTGAAAGGATCTGACATGCGTACCCTCTCCGCTGCACTGGCCGCCCTGACCCTGGGCCTCGCCGGCACTGCAATGGCCCAAGAAGCCGTTTCCCCCTCGTCCTCCGCCACCGCAGGCCTGAGCCGCGCCGAAGTGCTGGCCGACCTCGAAATGTGGCACCAGGCGGGCATGACCTACCTGCCCTCGCCTTCGGCAGACCGCGACATCAGCTACAACTCGGCCGAATACCAGCGCGGCCTGGCCCGTTACCAGCAACTGCGCAGCGGCCCCGCCTACCGTGAGGCCGTGGCCCGCCTGGAAGGCCAGCACACCGTCACGCAGAAGTGATGTGAATGGATATGGGTCCGGCATGGTGCCGGGCCTGTTGGTGGAAAGCGTCCTTTCGGGATGCTTGGTTTGGCGCCCTTCGGGGCGCTTTTTTGTTTCCCTCGCTCTACACTGGGCGGCCCCGTGTCAGTGGCTGCTATCGATAGCGAAGCTGCTGATGCAAGTACAGCATGCGTTGACGGCCGTTTTGTGAAGTTTCTGATCGATTTTCCCAACCCCCATGACGGTTCGGCCGCCCGGCTGCGCCATGGCTTCGGGCCGCCGCTGCGCAGCCTGGCAGCCCATGCGCCCGAGCAGGTGCGCGGTGTGCTTGACGCCGTGCAGCAGGCCGCCCAGGCCGGCCTGTGGTGCCTGGGCTGGGTGCGCTACGAGGCGGCGGCGGCGTTTGACGCGGCCTACGCTGGCGCCTTGCATGCCACGCCGCAAGGCGAGCCGCTGGCCTGGTTTGCCGTCTTCGACGGCCCCCGGCCCTGGCCTGAAGACGCGGACGCAGTCGATACCGGCCCTCAGGTGCAATCTCAGGCGCAATCTCAGGTGCAATGGCAGCCCGGCCTGGAGCGCGCGGATTTCGATGCCGCCATTGCGCGCATCCACGAGGCGATTGCGGCCGGTGACTGCTATCAGATCAATTACACGGCCCAGTTCATGGGCCGGCTGCTGGGCGACATTCCATCGCTGTTCGCCGCGCTGCGCCGTGCCCAGCCCGGCGGCTACGTGGCCTGCATGGACAGCGGCGACGAGCAGGTGCTGTCCGTCTCGCCCGAGCTGTTCTTTGACTGGGATGGCGAGCGCATCCTCACGCGCCCCATGAAGGGCACGGCGCCGCGTGGCGCCACGCCTGAACAGGACGAGGCGAATGTCCAGGCCATGCGGTCCTCGCCCAAGGAGCGGGCCGAGAACGTGATGATCGTGGACCTGCTGCGCAACGATGTCTCGCGCATTGCCGAGCCTTTCAGCGTCCAGGTGCCGCGCCTGTTCCATGCCGAACCCCTGCCCACCGTGTGGCAGATGACGTCCGACGTGCAGGCGCGCACGCGGCCCGGCACCGGCCTGGCGGACGTGTTTGCGGCACTGTTTCCCTGCGGCTCCATCACGGGCGCGCCCAAGCGCCAGGCCATGCGGCTCATCCACGAACTGGAGTCGGGTCCGCGCGGCGTCTACTGCGGCGCCGTGGGCGTGGTGCGGCCCGGCATCGCCGCGGGGCGCGTGCACGCCACCTTCAATGTGCCCATACGCACGGTGGTGGCGCGTGGCACGGAACTGCGCTGCGGCATCGGCAGCGGCATCACCTCGGGCGCCGAGGCGCCTGCCGAATGGCAGGAATGGCGCCACAAGAGGGCTTTTCTGGACAAGGTGTGAAAGGGCGTGCAGCCATGGCGGATACGGACTTCGATTTCGACATTCTGGAAACCCTGGCCCTGCGGGATGGCGGTTTCATCCACCTGCAGCGCCATGTGACGCGCATGCAGGATGCGGCGCGGCATTTCGGCCGTCCCTGCACGGATGCCGTGCTGGAGCAGGCATTGCAGCAGCTGCGCCAGGCGCACGCCAGCGGCCACTGGCGCGTGCGCCTGGCGCTGGATGCCACGGGGCGGATACAGACCCAGGCGGCGCCGCTGCCGCCTTCCGCCACGCCTGTTCGGCTGGCGCTGGCCGACCGGCCCATCGCCAATGCGGTGGCGCATGGCGACTGGGTGCGCTTCAAGACCTCGCGCCGCGCGCACTACGACAGCCTGCAGCCCACCGATGCCTCGGTGTTCGACACCGTGCTCCACAACGAGGACGGCGAGATCACCGAGGGCACGCGCGGCAACATCGCCGTGCTGCTGGCGGGCCGCTGGGTGACCCCGCCGCTGTCCAGCGGCCTGCTGCCCGGCGTGGGCCGCGCGGTGGCGCTGGACGAGGGCCGCGTGGTGGAGCACCCGGTGCGGCTGGACGATCTGCCGCGCGTGCAGGGCTGGGCCTTCGTCAACAGCCTGCGCGGCTGGCTGCCGGCGGTTCTGCGCTGAATAGCAGGCTAGGGCCACGGGCGGAACTCATGGTTTTCAGGGATGGATTCCACAAGGCAATGTTAGACAATCGGTGAATATTGTTGAGCAATATCATTTTGATTGTTGGCTGATACCTGTCTCCCTTGAGATCGATCCATGCATGAATTCCGTATTTCCCGCCGCGCGCTGATCAGCGCCGCGGCTGTCCTGGCTGCGGGCCCGCTGTGCGCCCAGACCACCTATCCCAACAAGCCCATTCGCGTCGTCGTCGGCTACGCGGCAGGCGGCTCGGTCGACCTGGTGGGGCGCGTGGTGGGTGACATCCTGGCCAAGCACCTCAATGCGACCGTCGTGGTCGACAACGTGCCCGGTGCCGCCGGCGTGGTGGCCGCGCAGCGCGTGGTCGGTGCCAAGGCCGACGGCTATACCCTGCTCGCAGGCTCCAGCAACGAATTGGCGGGCACGAAGTTCGTCAACGCCGCGCAGAAGTACGATCCGGCCACGGACCTGACCGGCATCGCGCTGACCGGCGTGCTGCCCAACCTGTGGGTGGCCGGCACCAAGATGCCGGCAAGGACCATCGACGAGTTCATCGCCCTGGCCAAGGCCCATCCCGGCAAGTACAGCTACGGCAGCCCGGGCATCGGGTCCACGCCGCATTTCTCGGGCGAGCTGATCAAGAAGATTGCCGGGGTGGACATCGTCCATGTGCCCTACAAGGGATCGGCCGCGATGACCAGCGACCTGGCCGGCGGCAACCTGGATTTCGCCATCGTCTCTCCCTCGGTGGCGGCTCCGTTCATCCAGAGCGGCAAGATCAAGGCCCTGGGCGTGACCACGGCCCACCGCATCGCCATGATGAAGGACGTGCCCGCACTGGGCGAGAACGCAGCGCTCAAGGGCTACGCGCTGAGCGGCTGGTTCGGGCTGGCGGGACCCAAGGACCTGCCTGCCGATGTGGTGGCCAGCCTGCAGAAGGCCTTGAAGGCGGGCCTGGCCGATCCGGCGATGCGCGCGCGCCTGGAAGGGGCGGGCATCATTGCCCCCACGGGCGACGAAAACCTGGCCCAGATCATCCGTACCGACATGGGCAAGTACGCCGAACTGGTCAAGTTCGCCAAGATCACGCCGGAAAACTGAAGTACGGCCTGCTGCCATGAAAAAACGCCTCGCTCCCCGAGGCGTTTTTTCATTCGGGCCTGTGCAGGGCATGCAGGGCCAGCAGCCCCTCGAACGCATCGCGCAGCGGCTGCAGCGACGGGCCGGCAGGCGCCAGCCGTTGCAGCGCGCAGGCCGCTGCCTCCAGTGTGGACAGCTGGCACGGCGCATGGGCCTTGCGCAGGGCGCCGTAGCGCGAGGCGGGCAGGTCGCCCTGCAGTGCCAGGCGCGGCAGGGCCTGCAGGCCGGGGTTGAGGTAGAGCATCTTGCGGCTCTTGCGCCAGGTGGCGTCCAGCACCACCAGGCGCAGGTCCTCGGGGCATGGCGCGGGCTGCGGCCAGGGCGCTTGCCTGGCCAGGCCCAACTGTTCGCCGTGCGGCGTTTCCGGATAGAGCAGTACGGCCTGCCGCGGGGCGTCGCCCGCCTGCCAGGGCGCGTGCAGCAGTGCCTGCAACTGCGCTGGCTCGAAGGCCTCGCCCACCGCCAGGCGGCTGGCGGGCAGGCACAGGTGCAGCAGCCGGCCCGTGCCCTTGGCCTGCAGTTCTTCCTCGGGATGCTGGAGCACCAGCAGCTGCACCGCATGCGGCACCGGCTGCACCAGGGGGCACAGGCAGGTGCGCTCAGGGCGCAGGCATTGCGCGCAGCGTGCGCGGGTGCTCACGGCGGACAAGGCCCGGCGCCTGCCTTACAGGCGACCCTTGTAGTAGCTGGGCTTGTCCATGTCGGCGATTTCCACGCTGAGCTGGACCATCATGCCGGCCGGCTGGGGCGTGAGGCGGCGCAGCACTGCGGCAATGCCTTCGGACAGTTCCTTCTTGGCCGTGTCGGTACGGCCCGCCAGCAGGCGCAGCTGCACGTGGACGAAGCCGCGGTTGGCCGGTGCCGAGCCGATCTCGAACTGGCTGACCGGCAGCAGGCGGGCCTTGACGTCGGCCTCGTCCAGGATGCTGGGGTGGCCGCAGACGAAGGCGTTGAGTTCGGTCAGCAGTTGCTGGCCGGGCAGGCCGGCGAGGTTGTCGGTGTACTCGACGTAGAGATGGGGCATGGATGTCTCCGTTCCGGTGGTGAAGAGGGATTCAGGGGAGGGGTGGGGCCAGGCGCGAGACCTCGTCCAGCGCCGTCAGCAGCAACTGCACGTCGATGCGCGTGTGGGAGGCCGACAGCGCAATGCGCAGCCGCGCCGTGCCTTCGGGCACGGTGGGCGGGCGGATGGCGGGCACCCACAGGCCGCGCTCGCGCAGGCCCTCCATCACGGCCAGGGCCGTGGCGTTGGAGCCTATGACCAGAGCCTGCACGGCGGTGCGCGAGGGCAGCAGCTGCCAGCCCGTGCGCGCCAGCAGCGGCGTGAGGCCGGCGCGCAGCTCGGCAATGCGTTCGGCCAGGGACTCGCGGCGCTCGTCCTCGGCCTCGATCAGGGCCACGCTGGCCTGCAGCGCGCTGGCCAGCATGGGCGGCGCGGCGGTGGCGAAGATGTAGCTGCGCGTCTTTTGCAGCAGCCACTCGACCAGCATGTCGCTGCCCGCGACAAAGGCACCGGCCACGCCAGCGGCCTTGCCCAGCGTGGCCATGTAGAGCACGCGCGGCGAGGCGTTTGCGCCCGTCAGTCCCGCCTCGGCCAGGCTGCCCCGGCCTTGTGGGCCGAGCACGCCGAAGCCATGCGCGTCGTCGAGCAGCAGCAGCGCGTCGTACTGCTCGCACAGCGCCAGCAGGCCGCGGATGTCGGCCACGTTGCCATCCATGCTGAACACGGCATCGCTGATGACCAGCTTGCGCCGGGCCGTGCTGGCGGCCAGTTGCGCGGCCAGATCGGTCAGGTCGGCATGGGCATAGCGGTGGACCTGGGCGCGCGACAGGCGGGCGCCGTCGATCAGGCAGGCGTGGTTGAGCGCATCGGAGAACAGGGCATCGCCCGCGCCCACCAGGGCCGGCACGATGCCGGCATTGGTGGCGTAGCCCGCATAGAAGTAGAGCGCACGCGGCAGTTGCACGAAGTGCGCCAGCTGTTCCTCCAGCGCGGCGTTGGCCGTGCTGTGGCCGCTGACCAGCGGCGAGCCGCCCGAGCCCACGCCAAAGGCCTGGGCGCCCGCGCAGGCGGCGCGCACCAGGGTGGGGTGGCCGGCCAGGCCCAGGTAGTCGTTGCTGCAAAAGGCCAGCATGGGGTGGCCGTCCACCTCCATGTGGGCGCCGCTGGCGGCGCCCTGCAGCGGCGCCGTGGCGCGGCGGCGGCGGCGCAGGTGGGCCGCGTCGAGTTCGGCGATGCGCGCGGGGATGTCGTCCAGCCAGGAGCCGCTCATTGCCATTGCTCCGGCAGGGTATAGGTGGTGGCGCGCGGGTCGGGGTGCTGCTGGAAGGGGATGTCGGCCAGCAGCGGCGCCTGCAGTTGCCGGTCCAGGTGCTGGCGCAGCCAGGCCATGTTTTCCTCGGGCACCAGCATGGCGGGGTCCACGCGGCTGGCAATCCAGCCGGCCAGGCGCAGTCCGCGCGCGCGGATGGCCTCGGCCGTGAGGGCAGCGTGGTTCAGGCAGCCCAGCCGCAGGCCCACGACCATGACCACGGGCAGGTCCAGCGCGCAGGCCAGGTCGGCGCCCGAGAGCTGGTCGGACAGCGGCACGAGAAAGCCGCCCGCGCCTTCCACCACCACGGCGTCGGCCTGTTCGGCCAGGCGCCGGTAGCTGTCCACGATGTGTGCGATCTCTATGGAGCGGCCCGCGCGCTGCGCGGCGATGTGCGGCGACATGGGATCGGGCAGCAGCACGGGGTTGTCGAGTTCGGGCGGCACGGCCAGGGTGGAGGCGGCGCGCAGCGCCAGCGTGTCCTCGTTGGCCCAGCCGCCGTGGCCGTCGGGCTCGGCGCCTGCGGCCACGGCCTTCATGCCCACCACGCGGGCATGGTGGCGGGCCAGCGCATGCAGCAGCCCGCAGGAGGCCAGGGTCTTGCCCACGCCCGTGTCGGTGCCGGTGACAAAGCAGCCAATGGTGCGGTGGGCGTTCACGAATGGTTCTCCTGGGCCAGGGTGTCTTCAAGGGCGGCCAGTGCGCTGGCGGCCAGGTGCTGCACGGCCTCTTCGTCCAGCAAATAGGGCGGCATGGCGTAGAGGGTGTTGCTGATCGGGCGCAGCAGCAATCCGCGCTCCAGTGCGGCTGCGCTGTAGCGGCGCGAGAAATCGGGCAGGGAGGTCTGCACATCCCAGGCCCAGATCATTCCCTGGCGCCGTGCGTGGCGCACGCGGGCGTGCTGGTTCAAAGGGGCGAAGGCGCCGTCAAGCCTTTGCGCCAGCGCGAGGTTGGCGTTGATGGCATCGGTCTGCTCGAACAGCTCCAGCGTGGCCAGGGCGGCGCGGCAGGCCAGCGGGTTGCCGGTGTACGAGTGCGAGTGCAGAAAGCCGCGCGCCACGGAATCGTCGTAGAAGGCGGCGTAGACGGTCTCGGTGGTCAGCACGGCCGACAGGGCCAGCGTGCCGCCCGTCAGGCCCTTGGACAGGCAGATGAAGTCCGGCCGTATGCCGGCCTGCTGGTGGGCGAACATGCTGCCCGTGCGGCCGAAGCCCACGGCGATCTCGTCCACCACCAGGTGCACCTCGTAGCGGTCGCACAGGGCGCGCGCCAGGCGCAGGTATTCGGGGTCGTGCATGGCCATGCCGGCCGCGCACTGCACCAGCGGCTCGACGATGAGGGCGGCCGTGGTCTCGTGGTGCTGCTCCAGCCACTGGCGCAGGCCTTCGGCGGCGCGCCGTGCCACATCGACCGGGCTTTCGCCGCCTTGCGCGCCGCGGGCATCGGGGCTGGGCACGGTGTCGGCCAGGCGCACCAGGGGGGCATAGGCTTCGCGGAAGATGGGAATATCGGTCACGGCCAGCGCGCCCACGGTTTCGCCGTGGTAGCCGCCGGCCAGGCCGGCAAAGCGGCTCTTGGCGGGGCGGCCCAGGTTGCGCCAGTAGTGCGCGCTCATCTTGAGGGCGATCTCGGTGGCCGATGCGCCGTCGCTGCCGTAGAAGGCATGGCCCAGGCCGGTGAGCGTGGCCAGCCGTTCGGACAGCTCGACCACGGGCGCGTGCGTGAAGCCGGCCAGCATCACATGGTCCAGCCGAGCGAGCTGGTCGGTGAGCGCGGCCTGGATGTGCGGATGGCTGTGGCCGAAGAGGTTGACCCACCAGGAGCTGACGCCATCCAGGTAGCGGCGCCCTTCGGTGTCGTGGAGCCAGGGCCCCTGTGCGCGCGCGATGGCGATGGGGGGCGCGGCCTCGTGCCGCTTCATCTGGGTGCAGGGGTGCCACACAGCCGCAAGGCTGCGGGCGGCAAGCGATTGAGTCATCGCGCGATTGTCACACCGCAGCGCAGCTCACAGCTGCTGCGTGGGAACGTGGTGGCGCAGTTCGACCTGGCGGTTGGCATCGTCCACGAAGACCAGCTGCGGCTGGTGCGTGGCCACGTCGGTCTCATGCACCTGGGCGAAGGAGGCAATGATCAGCAGGTCGCCCACGGCGGCACGGCGCGCGGCCGAGCCGTTGACCGAGATCATGCCGCTGCCGCGCTGGCCCTTGATGGCATAGGTGACGAAGCGTTCGCCGTTGTCGATGTTCCAGATGTGGACCTGCTCGTTCTCGACGATGTTGGCGGCGTCCAGCAGGTCCTCGTCGATGGCGCAGGAGCCTTCATAGTGCAGCTCGCATTGCGTGGTCTTGACGCGGTGGATCTTGGATTTGAGCAGGGTGCGGAACATGTTTTGTCTCTCGAGGGGCGCTTTGCGCGGTCTTGATGGGGCCTGGGCTGGCAAAAAAAGCCACCAAGTCTATATGCGAAGGAGAAATCCCATGAAGGCCGTGAAGTTGTTCAACGGCAGCGGCGCCGCTGCGGGGCCTGGCTTCAGTTCAGGTCGAGCACGCAGCCATCGCCGATGCTGTCGCGCCATACGCGGATGCGGCTGGGAGCGGGCTGCAGGTCGGCCAGGGAATCGGCAATGAACAGGCACAGGTTTTCCAGCGTGGGCTTGCCCAGGCCGGGGATTTCGTCGAGAAAGCGGTGGTCCAGCGCGTCGCCCAGGGTCTTCAGGCGCGAGCGCAGGTAGCCCAGGTCGATCACCATGCCGTTGTCCGGATTGCGCGGGCCGGTGACGCTGACCTCGGCATAGTAGGTGTGGCCGTGGATGCGGCGGCTGCTCTCGGTCTCGATGGCGCGCTCCAGCGTGTGGGCGGCATCGAAGAAAAAGCGCTGGTGTACGGTGAACTGCATGGCAAAAATCAGCGGATGCCGGTGAGCTTGTGGGTCTGCAGGCTCAGGCGCCAGGCCGGGCGCTGCAGGCATTGCGCTATGCAGGCGGCCGTGTTGTCGGCCTGCAGGACGTTGTCCATGGGCTGCAGGAAATAGCGGTCGAAACGGGTGCCGGCCTCGATGGCCTGCAGATCGAAGCCGGGCTGCGGCCAGACCAGCTTGAGCTCCTGGCCGCTGCGCTGCACCCATTCGGCGCCCGCCTTGGGGCTGATGCACAGCCAGTCGATGCCCTCGGGCGCGGCCACCGTGCCATTGCTTTCCACGGAAATGCGAAAGCCGCGCGCATGCAGGGCCGCGATCAGGGGCTCGTCCACCTGCAGCAGGGGCTCTCCCCCGGTCAGCACCACCATGCGGTGCTGGCTGTCTCCGGCCGGCCATTGGGACAGGATGCGTTCGGCCAGTGCGTCGGCCGTGGCGAACTTGCCGCCCAGCGTGCCGTCGGTGCCCACGAAGTCTGTATCGCAGAACTGGCAGATGGCGTTGGCGCGGTCCTGCTCGCGGCCGGTCCAGAGGTTGCAGCCTGCAAAGCGGCAGAAGATGGCCGGCGTGCCGGCCTGGCCGCCCTCGCCCTGCAGGGTGTAGAAGATTTCTTTGACGCTGTAAGTCATGGTGCATGGAGGCCGGTGGAGCCGGCCTGTCGGTGTGCGCGTGCCTGTGTCCGTGCCCGCTAGACGGGCGTATAGGCCAGGCGCACGTAGATGGGCGCAAAGGCTTCGGCCTGGGTGATCTCGATCAGCGTTTCCTTGGCCAGCTCCAGCAGGGCGATGAAGGTGACGACCAGCACGGTCGAGCCTTTCTCGGGCTGGAACAGGGTCTCGAACTCGACGAAGCGCCGGCCCTGCAGGGCCTTGAGCACCTGGCTCATGTACTCGCGCACCGAGAGTTCCTCGCGCGTGATCTTGTGGCTTTGCACGAGCTTGGCGCGCTTGAGAATGTCGCGCCAGGCCGATTGCAGCTCGGCCACGTCCACATCGGGAAAGCGCGGCTGCAGGTTCTGCTCGATGTGGATCTGGGCCCGGAGGAAGTCACGCCCGTAGTGCGGCACCTGGCCCAACTGGTGGGCAGCGAGCTTGATCTGCTCGTACTCGAGCAGCCGGCGCACCAGCTCGGCGCGCGGGTCCTCGGCCTCTTCGCCGCCTTCCTGCTTCTTGGGCGGCAGCAGCATGCGCGACTTGATCTCGATGAGCATGGCCGCCATCAGCAGGTACTCGGCCGCCAGTTCGAGGTTGCGGCTGCGGATCTCGTCGACATAGCGCATGTACTGGCGCGTCACGTCCAGCATGGGAATGTCGAGGATGTTGAAGTTCTGCTTGCGGATCAGGTACAGCAACAGGTCCAGCGGCCCTTCGAAGGCTTCGAGGAAGACCTCCAGCGCATCGGGCGGGATGTACAGGTCCTGCGGCAGGGCGAACAGCGGCTCGCCGTACAGGCGCGCCAAAGCCACCTGGTCGATCACGACCGGGGTGCCGTCGCCAGGAGGGGGGGATGTGGCGGAGGCGCCCGCAGGCGCCAGCGCGGATTCAGCCTCGGCCATGCCTTGCTGCCTGGGCGAATGCCGCATGCGCAGGGTGCACGGTGGGAACAGGCTGATTTTTCATCGCATGGGCAATCAGGAGTTCGTCTGGTAGACGTAGGGCTTCTGGTCCACGCGGCCGGCGCGCAGGTCTTCCCAGACTTCGTGGTTCACGTCCTTGTCCCACAGCAGCGAGCGGCCGGCCAGCTGTTGGCTGGGCAGCTCGGGCTTTTGCTTCTTCAGGTCATTGATGAAGTTGGTGGCGTCGGAGCGATAGTCGGGGCGGCGAAAGAATGACATAGTCTGATAACCTCTTGAATCGCGTGATTTTACCGGGACACCGCCGATGAACCTAGTCTCCCGTCTTCTGGGGGTTGCCGTGGCCGTGCTGGGCATGCTCTCGCTGCCCGGCTGCGATCCCCAAAACATCAAGGAACTCGAAGAAGGCCTGTCCACCGAGGCCGACGTCCGCGCCCGCTTTGGCGAGCCCGAACGCATCTGGACCGAGCCCGACGGCTCGCGCACCTTCGAGTACAACCGCCAGCCCGCCGGCAGCCGCAACTACATGATCACCATCGGCACCGATGGCCGCATGAGCGCGCTGCGCCAGGTGCTGGCGCCGCACAACTTCGAGAAGATCCGCCCCGGCATGGACGAGGAGCAGGTGCGCCGCATGCTGGGCAAGCCCGCCAAGATCACGCCCTACCAGCTCAAGCAGGAAACCGACTGGGACTGGAACTACATCGATCCCCCCACGCGCGACATGGAGTTCACCGTGACCTTCGGCCCCGACGGCCGCGTGCTGCGCAGCGCCGGCCGCGAGAAACTGCACGGCGGCGCCTGACAGCAGGCCCTTGCAAGTTCCTGCAAGCATCCTGCGATGCGCTGTACCCTGCACGCCACAGCGCGCCGGGGCAACAATCTCTAGAATCCGGGTTTGTACCTATGACACCCCATGGGTAAGGTGAAGGCCCCGAACCGGGGCCTTTGCGACGATAGATCTGTCATCACCCCGACAATGTCCACGCCTTCTCTACCCGCTGCCGCGCCTGCTGCGCCTGTCCCGGCCACCGCTTCGCTGCGCCATGGCCTCTTCGAGGATGTCCAGGCCCTCTTCACCGGAACCCTGTTCGTGGGCATCGCCATGATGATGTTCGCCCAGGCGGGGCTTTTGACGGGAAGCACGGCGGGCCTGGCCTTCGTGCTGCACTACGCCACGGGCTGGCCGTTCGGCCTGGTCTTCTTCGCGATCAACATTCCGTTCTACTGGTTTGCCTGGACGCGCGTGGGCCGCACCTTCACGGTCAAGACCTTCATCTGCGTGGGCGCGCTGTCGCTGATCACCGAAATGGGGCCGCGCCTCATCCACATCGACTACCTGCACCCGGCCTTTGCCGCCATTGCGGGCGGCCTGCTCATGGGCTCGGGCCTGCTGTTCCTGGCGCGCCACCGCTCCAGCCTGGGCGGCGCCACCATTGCATCGCTCTACCTGCAGGACCGCTACGGCATCCGCGCCGGCAAGGTGCAGATGGCCATCGACTGCTGCGTGGTGCTGCTGGCGCTGTGGGTCGTGCCCTTCGAGCGCGTGGCCTGGTCGGTGCTGGCGGCCGTGATCATGGGCGTGTTCCTGGCCGTGAGCCACCGGCCCGGGCGCTACGCCGGGCAGTAGGTGGGGCAGGAGACCGATCACTGGAGATTGTTATCAGCTTTCGTTCGCTGTAGTCGGCAGCCCGGGTAGAGTTCGGCGATGCTCGTAAGCCCTGCGCAACCGACGAAGGCTGAAGCCATTCTGCGCACTACCATATATTGATGTCGGCTGTGTACCGCAGCGTGACAGTGCTCTGTGCGAGGTATTCAACGCATTGCGCTGGCTGGGGCAAGCAGGCACACCTTGGCATCTTCTATCCAATGACCTGCCCCCATGGGGACGGTCTACCTACAGAGCTGGTGCTGGCTCGATGCGGGTTAGTGTGAGTCCATGGCTTTTTCCATCAGCCGTGTCGCACAAGGATGATGGCTAACTCGTCGCAAGGGCACCTTTGCAGTCCCGAGAGCGGCCCACGCGCGGGCTATGACGGCCACAAGCGCCTACGTGGCGGCAAGGTCCGCATGGCTGAGGATTCTCTGAGTCATTTGCGGGATGTGCATGTTACGCCAGTCGACGAACGAGAACGGGCCCATGTGCGAACGCTGTGCAGCAAATTCCGGACGCCTCTGTGAAGTTGGCTGAATAGACCAAGACTGTACAGGTCGGCAGGCACGCCAGAGGGTCAAAACAACGGGATTGATCTGCAGATCGTGAAGCTCTCCGAACCGAAGAATGGCTTTGTGCTGCAGCCCACGCGCAGGTAGAGCGCTGCCTCGGAAATTGATTGGGGTGTACTTTCTGGTCTTTGTCGTGCTCACGCTGCGAGACTACCGTGTACTGACTTCTGCGACTGTTTTATGACGCGCTTTGGTTTTCCCATTGCCTTCTGTATTGTTAGACCTTGTGCTTCTATTTCAACTCGATGACTTTCAATGCAGGTGTTTTTCGCCGAAGGGCTTGTCACTGTTGTTAGTCTGGCGATATTTTTTAAAACGTATTGACGAATAGTGGTCTCCGTGAAATTATCGATACTGGGAAGTTGTGTGCAAAATTCTAGATATCATGAATTAATATTTTTTAATTTTGCGGAAATTAAACTTAAATTAATGGATAATTATAAGTCTATTGTGCAGATATGTTTTGCAGATTGCATTCTATTGAGAGCGATGTCATCAATGTTGAAATGTTTTTATTATGGAAAAATTTCATTATTAGTATTAATTATTTTCGGGGTGACTCATGGCACAGCATTTTCAGAAGAACTATATCTTGAGAGATTCTATGGTTCTGGCTCGCTCAAGTACGAATGGGCATTTGGTGGTGACCTTTCATGTAATCCCTTGATAAAGGCTAGCGGTATTTTATCGCCCACAAAGCCTGCAGTGAGGGGGCTTGAAGCAGTCTTTCGCGGTGAACTCGAGGTGGCTCGTGAATGTGAAAGACAATTGAATAGATTTTCCTCTGAAAAATTGGGAGGAATATTTTTTAATTTTCAACAAAATTATATGGATCGATGGCCTTTCCATATGCGAGCTCCTTGGGTGTCGGCATTGACGCAAGGTGTGGCGTTGGAGTTTTATTTGGCCATGGCAAAGAAAACTGGAGAGGCTTATTACGTCAGTAGGGCTAAAGGAATATTCGAGTCTTTTATGTTGCCGTTGGAGATTGGTGGTTTCGCGCGTGTCGTGCCTGAAGGTATTATTCTTGAGGAGTATCCTGTGGCAACGAGCATCGCCGTTCTAAATGGTGGGTTGGTGGCAGCAATTGCTTTGAAAGACTATGCCACCTGGAGTGGCGATGAGCGTGCGCTAAAGCTCTTTGAATCCGCATATATTTGGTTTGAAAAAAACATAGCGCGTTATGATATTCTGAATTCCAGTGGAAAGCATGTGCCAGCATATTCGTTAGCGCCTCATCGTCTAGATGTTTTGTTTCGATTTGTTATGGGCGATGAGATGATGGAGGTGGACTCTATTGCGGTGCAGTCAAATTCGCTGGATAGATTTTTCATTCCCGTAGGTGATGAGGGTAAAGATCATGAGTCGGAAGAAGATGCAAGCTTGATCGTTTCCCCAAAGATGAATTGGTCAAATACCAAAAGAGTTTTGAATAGAGACATACGAGAGATTATTCCAGGTTTAGGTGAATTTGATCATGCTCCGTTTCGGATTCAAGTTGCATCACCAGAAATGTTGGCTGGTTGGCGCCTCGGTGCGAGCATGGAGATTGTTTACCGCGGCCGAGGGCAAATAGATTTGCAAATAAGTGATGGAATACAGTTTCATAAAATAGGAACACTGCCTCCATCCCCTAGAGAATTTAAAATGGTTATTCTCAACATACCTGATCAGGCCATTGCTGGTCTTGCTTTTTCAAAGAATTCGACTGCGAATAATTTATATGAGGATTATTCTCGGCTATTGACGAATATACTTGCAGATATAAAAAATTCTGAAGAATTGAGAAAATATTCAACACGATGGAATTATAAAAATTGAAATTGTGATATTTCTCGATTAAATTAGTTTTTATTATTAATGGAGGCAATTTGAATAATTCGAGAAAAATAAATATCGATATGGCAAGAATTCTGGCTTGCTTGGCAGTTGTGTTATTGCACACGACTGCGCGCACGATATATTTGTATGAAACTACAGATATTGTGACTTTTTCGATTGCAAATCTTCTTAACTCTGCAACACGATGGTGTGTGCCAGTTTTTATTATGCTGAGTGGCGCATTGTTGCTTTCCAAGCCGATTGAAGGAGTTGGTGACTTCTTTGTCAAAAGAGTTCGGGTAATTGTTTTTCCTGCGATTTTCTGGACGGCTGCGTATCTTTGGTGGAGAGTTAGATATTACAATGAGTCCCCATCTTTGTTATGGATCGGGAAAGAGATATTTAACACGACGCCATATTATCATCTATATTTTCTTTATCTCATATTTGGTTTGTATGTTTTTACGCCGGCATTTGCGGTGATAGTTGCCTATTTAAATCCCAGGGTGACTATCAAGCTTTCCATTGTGGCTATTTCTCTTGCTGCACTATTGGTTGTGTCTTCAGGTATGACTTTGAATTTGGTCACGCATTTCTTGCCATATATTGGATATTTTTTGCTAGGTGGCGTATTGGTGAAAAATCCTTGGAGACTATGTTATGTGTTGCCAGGGTTTCTAATTTCTGTATTGATCACGGCTTTAATGACATTTGTAATGTTGAAAGCATATGGGCCTATGGGGAAGTGGGGTTTGTATTTTTATAATTATTTCAGTCCGACTGTTGTGATTATGAGCATTTGTGTATTTTGCTTGTTTATTGGAATTCGATGGTCATTGAAGTGGCAGCCTGTGGCCTCTTTGCTTGCTCCATTGACATTGGGGATCTACCTGCTGCATCCCATGGTTTTGGAGTGGATACGTTGGCAATGGACAGCATATTTTCCGGTTTTTCTGCAGCCGAGATTTGAAATTCCTTTGTCTTTCATGCTGACATCGTTTGTTTCCACCGTACTTGTGTTTTTTCTGCGGAAAATACCTATGGGTCGTTGGATAACATAGGCGTGGCATTGCCGTGATGATGTTCGCCTAGGGAGCGGGCTACGCCGCGGGCTGGCCGTTCGGCCTGCTCATGGGCTCGGGCCTGCTGTTCCTGGCGCGCCACCGTTCCAGCCTGGGCGGCGCCACCATTGCCTCGCTCTACCTGCAGGACCGCTACGGCATCCGCGCCGGCAAGGTGCAGATGGCCATCGACTGCTGCGTGGTGCTGCTGGCGCTGTGGGTCGTGCCCTTCGAGCGCGTGGCCTGGTCGGTGCTGGCGGCCGTGATCATGGGCGTGTTCCTGGCCGTGAGCCACCGGCCCGGGCGCTACGCCGGGCAGTAGCCTCAGGGCGTCAGAGGCTGCCCATCGGGCGTGCGGTAGCGGACCGTGATGCCGCTGTTGTCTGCGGCTGCCCCGTCATCGCTCATCGCATCGACGGCCTTGCCCACTCCCTTGCCAACGATTTTTACCGTGCCCACGGCCGCATCCGCGGCCAGCCCCACGGCCGAGGCCGTGACGCTGACCGCCGTGGCGGTCACGGCCACCACGGTGCAGCCGGACAGCAGGGCGCTGGCGCACAGGCAAAGAAAAGCCCCCAGGGCCGGGGACCGTGAGGGCTTGCGGGACATGGATGCCTTGCTTCAGTGGATGCGCATGCCGGGGGTGGCACCGGGGAAGGGCTCCAGCACGTAGATGCCGGGGTTGGCCTTCTCATCGGCGTGGCTGGCGGCCAGCACCATGCCTTCGGAGATGCCGAACTTCATCTTGCGCGGCGCCAGGTTGGCCACCATCACGGTGAGCTTGCCCTGCAGCTGCTCGGGCTGGTACATGCTGGAGATGCCGGAGAACACGTTGCGTGTCTTGCCTTCGCCCACGTCCAGCGTGAGCTGCAGCAGCTTGGTCGAGCCTTCCACGGGCTTGCATTCCACGATCTTGGCAATGCGCAGGTCCACCTTGGCAAAGTCGTCGATGCCGATGGTTTCGGCAATCTCCTCGCCGCCGGGCAGGACCTTCTCGACGACGGGCTCGGGGGCCTCGAACAGGGCCTCCAGCTGCTTGACGTCCACGCGCTGCATCAGGTGCTTGTACAGGCCGATGGCATGGCCGGCGCCCAGCAGGTTCTGTGCGTCGGCGAACTGCAGCGGCGCCACGTTCAGGAAGCCTTCCACCTGTTCGGCCACGGCCGGCAGGATGGGCTTCAGGTAGATGGTCAGCAGGCGGAAGGCCTCGATGCAGGTGGTGCACACGTCCTGCAGGCGGGCGTCCATGCCTTCCTGCTTGGCCAGCTCCCAGGGCTTGTTGGCATCCACGTATTCGTTGACGCGGTCGCACAGCTGCATGATTTCGCGCACGGCGCGGGCCGTGTCGCGGTTCTCGAAGGCCTGGACAACGGCCTCGCTCTGGCCGCGCAGCTGGGCCAGCAGGGCCTGGCCGTCTTCGCTGACCGTGCCCAGCTTGCCGTCGAAGCGCTTGGCGATGAAGCCGGCCGCGCGCGAGGCGATGTTCACGTACTTGCCGATCAGGTCGGAATTGACCCGGGCCATGAAGTCATCGGGGTTGAAGTCGATGTCTTCATTCTTGCCGTTGAGCTTGGCGCCCAGGTAGTAGCGCAGCCACTCGGGGTTCATCTGCAGGCCCAGGTACTTGAGCGGGTCCAGGCCGGTGCCGCGGCTCTTGCTCATCTTCTCGCCGTTGTTCACGGTCATGAAGCCGTGCACGCAGATCTTGGTGGGCGTCTTGCGGCCGCTGAACTTCAGCATGGCGGGCCAGAACAGCGTGTGGAAGGTGATGATGTCCTTGCCGATGAAGTGGTACTGCTCCAGCGTGGGGTCGGCCATGTAGGCCTCGTAGTCCTCGCCACGGCGGTCCAGCAGGTTCTTGAGCGAGGCCAGGTAGCCCACGGGCGCGTCCAGCCAGACGTAGAAGTACTTGCCCGGCGCATCGGGGATCTCGATGCCGAAGTAGGGCGCGTCGCGCGAGATGTCCCAGTCGCCCAGGCCTTCGCTGGTCGTGCCGTCCGGGTTGGTGCGCACGCCGAACCATTCCTTGATCTTGTTGGCTACCTCGGGCTGCACATGCTGGCCGTCCTGGGTCCACTCGGTCAGGAACTCCACGCAGCGCGGGTCCGACAGTTTGAAGAAGAAATGCTCCGAGCTCTTGAGCACGGGCTTGGCGCCGGACAGCGCCGAGTAGGGATTGATCAGGTCGGTGGGCGCGTAGACGGCGCTGCAGACCTCGCAGTTGTCGCCGTACTGGTCCTTGGCGTGACAGCGCGGGCATTCGCCCTTGATGAAGCGGTCGGGCAGGAACATGTTCTTCTCGGTGTCGAAGAACTGCTCGATGGTGCGCGTCTCGATGAAGCCGGCAGCCTTCAGGTCCCTGTAGATCTGCTGGGCCAGCACATGGTTTTCGGGCGCGTCGGTGTTGTGCCAGTTGTCGAAGGCGATGTGGAAGCCGTCCAGGTACTGCTTGCGGCCTGCGGCGATATCGGCCACGAACTGCTGGGGCGTCTTGCCGGCCTTCTCGGCCGCAATCATGATGGGCGCGCCATGGGCGTCATCGGCGCCCACGAAGTTGACCGCGTTGCCCTGCATTCGCTGCGCACGCACCCAGGTGTCGGCCTGGATGTATTCCATGATGTGGCCGATGTGGAAGTTGCCGTTGGCGTACGGCAGGGCGGTGGTGACGAAGAGTTTGCGTGCGGTCATGGATGGCGGCTTTCTCGGGGGAACCTGACATTCTAGAAGGGCTGGGCGGTTGTGGGGCGGCGATGGCTTTTCCGTGCAGGCCGACATACCAGGGAGTTGTTGCGGGCCTTCGCTGCGCTAGGCCTGTTGGCTGCAGGCCGTCAGTTGGCGACCAGCGGTCGCTGCCAGCCCAGGAACTGCTCTATGTCGCTGCGCCGCGCCAGCGCGTCGCGCCGGCCCAGGGCCATGAGTTCGCGGGTGAAGCTGCGCTCGAACAGCAGGTAGCTGGCCAGGGCGGCGCCGCGCGGGTCGCTGGCGTCCTGACGCACGCCCAGGGCGCCCAGCAGGGTGCGCATGGGCAGGGGCAACTGGCCCACGTGGCGCGCGGCGATGGCGTCTATGCGTTCGGACGGCGAGATGACCAGCAGTTGCAGGGGGCGCAGCCGGCTGCGTTCGCGGTCGGCGGGGGGGATCAGGGCCAGCGTCTGGTTGATGCGCTCGGCGCGCTCCACGTCCAGGGACAGGGCGTCCAGGAAGATGCTCGACAGCGTGTGGCCCGCGATGTGGGCCAGCGACGGGTAGCTTGCGCCTTCTGGCGGCGGCCTGGCCGGCGGCTCGGTGCGCCGGCCCGCGCCCACGACGAGGATGCGCTCGGCGCCCAGGTGGATGGCGGGCGCCAGCGGCGCGGTCTGGCGCATGGAGCCGTCGCCGAAGTATTCGGTGGCGCCGTCCAGCGGCAGCGGCGTGGCCGGAAAGATGAAAGGAATGGCCGAGGAGGCCAGCAGGTGCGCGTGCGTGATCTGGGCGGCGGCGGCCTTGCGCTGGTTGCGCACCCAGGGCTGGAGCTGGTCCTGCGCCTGGCAGAAGGTCACGTGCTCGCTGGTGGTGTAGCTGGAGGCGGACACCGCCAGCGCGCGCAGGTGGCCGTCCGCGATCAATTGCGGCAGGCGTTCCAGCGGAACCAAGCCGCGCGACAGCAGCCGGCCCAGCGGCTGGTTGTCCAGCAGCGAACGCGGGCGCATGCGGCCCCAGCGCGCCAGGGCCCAGCCCAGCGACAGCAGGGTCAGCCAGCGTGCGCCGCTGCGCAGCACGCTCAGCGAGTCGGACAGGTAGATGTCCTCGGGCCGCAGGTTGCGCCAGATGCGCGACATGCGGCGCACGGCCCGGTCGAAATGGTCGCTGCCACAGGCCAGGGCGGCCGCGTTGATGGCGCCGGCCGAGGTGCCGACCAGGATGGGAAAGGGATTGGGGCCATGCTGCTGGCCGCAGGCGCGGCGTATCTCGGCAATGGCCTCCAGCACGCCGGCCTGGTAGGCGGCGCGGGCGCCGCCGCCGCTGAGCAGCAGTCCGGTGCTGGGGGGAGGGAGGCTGGAGTCGGGTGAGGGCGCGGCATCGGGCATGCCTGGAGTGTGCCGCGCGCCGGCCGTCATCAGATCAGGGGATGACCCCGAAGGGATCAGGCCTTGGCCAGCAGGGAGCCCAGGTCCTTGCCGGAGATCAGGGCGATGCCCTGCTGCTTGGCCCAGGCGGCCGCATTCTCGGCCGGCGGCTGCAGCGACAGGTAGCAGACCGTGGCCGCATCGCGCGCCTGGCCTGCGGCCAGCAGGGCGCGCAGCGGCTCCATGCCGTGCACGCCGGCCTTCCAGCGCTTGGCGCTGGCCACGGTGGTGCGGCCTTCGCGTTCCAGCACGAAGTCGGCGCCGTCCTTGTCGGACAGGCGGGTCACGGTGTAGCCCTCGGCCTGCCAGGCGCGATCGAGCCGATCGGCGAACTCGCGCCAGCTTTGCTGGGCGGCGATCTCCAGGGCCTGCTCCACCTTGGCGGGGCTGGGCGCGCGCAGCTGGCGCCAGGCGGCAACGCAGCCTATGCCAAAGAAGGGCAGGGCGGTGATGGCGGCGAACGGCGCGATGTCCTTGGGCAGCAGCGCCGTGGACACCAGGGTCACCAGCGCGGCCAGCGCGATGCTGATCCACCAGCGCGAACGCAGCAGGATCGCGAACAGGGAGTTGTGGGCCATCTTGAATTTCACGGGGCGGATCTTTCGCGGAAAAAGGCGGTAACAGGGGCCGCAAAGGCAGCAAGGCCCGCATTGTCTCGCGTGAGCGAGGGGATGGTGCCTTGGATAGACTATCCGGCTCTAGGAGTAATCAAAGCAATGGCAGTCACAGAACAAGCGCTCTTGGCCGCGCTCTCCAGCGTGCTCGACCCCCACACCGGCAAGGACTATGTGAGCACCCGCGCCCTGCGCAACCTGCAGGTCACGGGGGCCGACGTGGCCTTCGACGTGGAGATGGGCTATCCGGCGCAAAGCCTGGTGCCGGCGCTGCGCGGCCAGTTCGTCGCGGCGGCCAAGACCGTCGAGGGCGTGGGCAATGTCTCGGTCAACATCACGTCCAAGGTCGCCGCGCATGCGGTGCAGCGCGGCGTGCAGTTGCTGCCGGGTGTCAAGAACATCATCGCCATCTCGTCCGGCAAGGGCGGCGTGGGCAAGAGCACGACCACGGCCAACCTGGCGCTGGCGCTGGCCGCCGAGGGCGCGCGCGTGGGCATCCTGGATGCCGACATCTACGGCCCCAGCCAGCCCATGATGATGGGCATCTCGGGCCGCCCCGAAAGCCCCGACGGCAAGACCATGGAGCCCATGGAAAGCCATGGCGTGCAGGTCATGTCCATCGGCTTCCTGGTCAACAACGACCAGGCCATGATCTGGCGCGGCCCCATGGCCACGCAGGCGCTGGAGCAGATGCTGCGCCAGACCAACTGGAAGGATCTGGACTACCTGCTGGTGGACATGCCGCCCGGCACCGGCGACATCCAGCTGACGCTGGCCCAGCGCGTGCCCATGACGGGCGCCGTGGTCGTCACCACGCCCCAGGACATCGCGCTGATCGACGCCAAGAAGGGCGTGAAGATGTTCGAGAAGGTGGGCGTGCCCATCCTGGGCCTGGTCGAGAACATGGCGGCCCACGTCTGCACCAACTGCGGCCATGTGGAGCACATCTTCGGCGCCGAGGGCGGCAAGCAGATGGCGGCCGAGTACGGCATCGACTACCTGGGCGCCCTGCCCCTGTCGCTGCAGATCCGCCTGCAGGCCGACAGCGGCAAGCCCACCGTGGTGGCCGAGCCCGACAGCGAGGCCGCGCAGATCTACAAGAAGGTGGCGCGCGACCTGGCCGTGAAGGTGGCGCTCAAGGCACGCGATTTCACGAGCAAGTTCCCCACCATCACGGTGAGCCAGGGAACCTGACCCTTCTGGCGCTGCCGGCATGAACCTGCTGACCTCGATGCGGTATCTGGCGGCGCTCAACGAGCACCGCCATTTCGGCCGCGCGGCGCTGGCATGCCACATCACCCAGCCGGCGCTGTCCAATGCGCTTCGCGCGCTGGAGGAGGAGTTCGGCACGGTCATCGTGCGCCGGGGCCGCTCGTTCGCGGGCTTCACGCCCGAGGGCGATCAGGTGCTGGCCACGGCCCTGGCCATGCTGCGGGCCGAGGAAGGCCTGCGCCAGGAACTGAGCGCCGCCGCCGGCGCGCTGCGCGGGCAGCTGCGCATGGCGGCCGTGCCCACGGCCATGCCCATGCTCACGCGCTTTGCGGCCCTGCTGCGCGAGCACCATCCGGGCATCACGCCCGTGGTGCTGTCCATGAGCTCGGCCGAGATCGAGAGCGGGCTCGAAGACCTGTCGCTGGACCTGGCCCTGGGCTACAGCGCGCGCATGCCGCCGCGCGGCCCGCGCCTGCAGTCCTGGCCGCAGTACGAGGAGCATTACTACCTGCTGTGCCGCGAGTGCCCCGAGTGCCGCGATGGGCAGGGCGAGGGCCGGCCCTTTGCCTTTGGCGCCGACATCGCCTGGCGCGAAGTGGCCGGCATGCCGCTGTGCCTTCTCACGCCCGACATGCACAACCGCACGGTGATCGACGAGGCCTTCGCCGCCGTGGACATGGCCGTGCAGCCCGCCATGGAAACCAACTCCGTGCTGACCCTGGTGATGGCCGTGGCGCAAGGAACGGATGGCATGACCACCGTGCTGCCCGGCGCCATGGTGGCAACGGTGCGCCACATGCCGGGCCTGGTGGCGCGGCCGCTGCGCTCGCCCGAACTGGTCACCCCCATAGGCTTCATGGCCCAGCAGGGCGTGGCGCCCACGCGCGCTCTGCAGGCCGCGCTGCAACTGCAGGACGACGCCGGTTGGCGTGCGCAGTGCCTGCGGCATGCGGGGGCGCTGAAAAACTAGGCCGGCTGGGTCCGCTGGCCTGCCAGCGCAGTCTCTGGCGTGGCGTTCGGCGCGGCATTCAGTGCGGCGCGCACCACGTCGGGCGTGAAGGGCGCGGCGTAGAAGCGACGGCCGGTGGCGTCGAACAGCGCATTGGCCAGCGCGGCCGGGCCGGGCACCGAGGCCGATTCGCCTGCGCCCATGGGGGGCTCGTCCTGGCGCGGCATCAGCACCACTTCGATGGGGGGCAGGTCGCGGAAGCCGATGATGGGGTAGCTGCCCCACTCGCGGCTGGCCACGCCTTGCGCGTTGAAGGCGACCTTCTCCATCAGGCTGCGGCTCAGGGTCTGGATGACGTTGCCGTGGATCTGGTGGCGCACGCCGTCGGGGTTGACCATCATTCCCGTGTCCTGGCCCACGACCAGGCGCCGCACGGCGATGCGGCCGCTGGCGGGGTCTACGTCGATGTCGATGACCCAGGCGGCCCAGGCCGCGCCGAAGCCGGGAAAGCGGCTGTGGATGTAGCGCGCATAGGCCACACCGCGCCCGTGCAGCAGACCATCGGCGCCGGGGCGGCCCCGGCTTCCCGGCTGGTTTTGCTGCCAGCCTGCGTGGCGGGCCGTGGCCTTGATCAGCTCGACGGCGCGCGGGTCATCGAGGTGGCGAACACGGTAGTCCACGGGGTCGGCGCCGGCCGCATGGGCCAGCTCGTCGATCATGCAATCGTGGGCAAAGGAATTGGGCAGGGCCGAGACGCCGCGCAGCCAGGACGAGCGCACGATGGGCGCCATGTCATGGCAGGTGATGCGCTGGCTGGCATAGCGGTAGGGCGGCACGGCGGTGCGGTCGCCCATCTCCAGCGTGCGCGGCTCGCCCGGGATGCGGCCGGTGAGCAGCAGGGCCAGCAGCGGCGCGTCGTTGGAGGGGTAGCGCACGGCAAAGTCGTAGGCCAGCAGTTCGCCCCGGGCATCGATGGCCGCGCTCACGTCCATGAGCTGGGCCGTGCCCTTGGGCTCCCACTGGTGTTCCTGCTCGCGCGTGAGCTGTACGCGCACGGGCGCGCCCACGGCCATGGACAGCAGGGCGGCGTCGGCGCAGACATCGTCGGCGCAGTTGCGGCCGTAGCAGCCGGCCGCCTCCAGGCGCACGATCTCGATGCGGTCCTCGCCCAGTTGCAGCAGGCGGTCCAGGTCGGTGCGCAGCATGTGGGGGTTCTGCGTGCCGGCCCAGAGCTTGAGACGGCCCTCGCTGAAATCGGCCACGGCGCAGGACGGGCCGATGGAGGCATGCATCTGGTAGGGCCAGACGTAGCTGCGGCGCAGTTCGGTGGCCGCACCCGTGCCGACGCCCGCGAAGGCATCGTCCACAGTGCCCTGGTCCACCAGCGCACGGTGTTGGGCAGGATTGGCGCGGATGGCTGCGGCCAAGTCAGACAGATCGGGTGCCGGCGGCACGGCCTGCCATTGCACGCGCAGCGCGCGCATGGCGGCAATGGCCTGTTCCTCGCGGTCGGCGACCACGCCGACGAAGTCGCCTTCGGTGACCACCTGCACGTTGCCGGGCAGGTGGGCCACGGAGTCGCGCTCCACGGCCACCAGGCAGCGGCCAATGAAATCGCCGCCGTCGCGGCCCGGGTGCGGAGGGCGGATGACGCGGCCATGGCGCATGCCGGGCACGCGCACATCATGGACAAAGCTCAGCTCGCCCGTGGCCTTGGCAGGGATGTCCACGCGCGCCGCGCCGTGGCCGACGAGTCGGTATTCGCTGGCGGGCTTGAGCTTCACTTCCTGATCGGGCGGGGCCAGCGTCAGCTGCAGTTGCTGGCCGCGCAGCAGATCGCCATAGCCGAGTTCGCGCGCATCGCTGCCATCGGCAAAGCGCACCAGGCCTTCGCGCGCCTGGAGCCGGTCCGCCGCCACGCTCCATTGCTGCGCGGCCAGTGCCAGCAGCTGCTCGCGCGCCTGGGCGGCGGCGCGGCGCAGCGGCACGGCCGAGATCTGGATGCTGGCGCTGGCAATGGTCGGGCCCTGGTTGGGCGCGGCGGCCGTGTGGCCCAGCACCATGTCCAGGCGCGC
This sequence comes from Delftia sp. JD2, assembly GCF_001682645.1. NCBI lineage: Bacteria > Pseudomonadati > Pseudomonadota > Betaproteobacteria > Burkholderiales > Comamonadaceae > Delftia > Delftia sp. JD2. The sequence goes on along the minus strand of NZ_LFJT01000016.1, from coordinate 33,265 downwards.
CAAAGGCACTTCGAGCTCTTCCGCCACGATCTGCGCCAGGGCCGTGCGTATGCCTGTGCCCAGGTCCACATGGCCGTTGAAGGCCAGGGCGCGCCAGCCCTGGGGCGCGGCTTCGTCGGCCAGCACGGCCACGAAGACCTCGGGCGTGGACTGCACATAGTCGGTGGCCGTGCCGGGCTGGCCGGGCGCAGGGCGCGGCGGCGCCACGGGCTGGCGCACCACGAGCAGGGTGTCGGCGCGCGTGAGCAGCTGTGCGTGCAGGGCTTGGGGCTGGGGCAGGTTCATGGGGCGGTGTTCTTCGCGGGCACGCTTTCAGGCGTGCCCTGTGCATGTTATGCACTCCGGGGCCGGCTGCGCAGGGCCGGCCCCATAGGCGCGTTGGCGCGGTGGGATCAACCTGCGGCGAGGGCGTCGGTGTCGGCGATGGCCTGGCTCAGCGGCATCACGGCCGCGTACTTCTGGGCCATGTCGAACAGGTTGGCCTCGTGCGGGCCCAGGGCGCGGTCGCCGCAGCAGTCGGCCACGACCAGCGGGCGAAAGCCCGACTGCATGGCATCGACCACGCTGGCGCGTACGCAGCCGCTGGTCACGCAGCCGGCCACCAGCAGGGTCTGCACGCCGCGCTGGGCCAGCCAGGGTGCGAGCATGGTGCCGAAGAAGGCCGAAGGCGTGCTCTTGCGCACCACGTATTCGCCAGCGGCCGGGGCCAGCTGGGGCACGATGGCGCTGTTGGGGCTGTCTTCCTTCAGAGTCAGCATGCCGGGCACCTTCAGGCAGAAGATGTTGTGGTCGGCATCGTCGTCCGAGAACACGATGCGGCTGTGCGCCACGGGCCAGCCGCGCTCGCGTGCATGGGCCAGCAGGTGCTGCGTCTGCGCGATGGCTTCGGGGATGTTGCCGCCGCCGAAGACGGCCGGGTCGGCAAAGCCGTTGACGAAGTCGATGATGAGCAGGCCGAACGGGGCCTTGAGCGGCAGCGGCGTGCCGAAGCCCTGGCGTGCATAAACCGAGATGTCAGCAGAGATGTCGCCCTGCACGCCCTCGGTGGAAACGCTTTGCGCGCCGGGGGCCTGGCCGGTGGTTGTCGTGGTCATGCGATGTCCTTTCCTTGCTTGGACCTTTTGGCGGCGCGCGCCAGTCCTTCCTCGTCCTGCACCACGCCGTTGATGACCGTGGGCTTGCCGTCCAGCGTCACCGAGCAGTGGCGCATGGGAATGTCGATGTGGCAGGCCGTGGTGCGGCTGCCCCCGGCCTCGTTGTTGGGGCCCATGGACCACAGGAAGTTGCCCTCGAAGGCGCGGGCGTCCATGCCGATGTGGGTTTCCTTGTTGTAGTGGGCCAGCATGGACCAGTGGGCGCGCGGCTGCAGCCCCCAGCCGATGTGGGAGACGGCGTAGGCCTCGGGGTCCTCGTAGGAGGCCATGTACTCCTTGAGGATGTCGGCCTGCAGGCCGCCGCTGATGCGCGTGACGTAGCCCTTTTCGATGACGAGTTCGATGGGCTCGGTCACGTAGTCCTTCATGGGCAGCAGGATGTCGCCCCGGTCCAGCACCACGCGGCCGTTGCTCTCGCCCTCGTCGGGCCAGGTCAGCACGAAGCCGCTGGGCCAGTGGTCCCAGCGGCCGGGCTGGTCCACGAAGCCGTATTCGCAGATGGCCGGGAAGCTGCCCAGGCGGCAGCGCAGGTCGGTGCCCGCGGCCGAGGTGATGTGCATCTGTCCGGCCGCCTCGATCAGCTTGGATGCGGCCTGCACGCGCGCGCGGTCGCCCTCGGTGGGCACCAGGCGGCACAGCACCTCGGGCGGCTCGACGGCCAGCAGGATCTTGGTGCCGGTCTGCAGGATCTCGTGCTGCTCGGGCGAGAACAGCAGCGTCATCAGGTCCAGCACCAGGTCGCTGGCCTTGAGCGCGGCGATGGCGGCGGGGTTGCCGGTCAGCGGCGTCGTGCCCAGGTAGGCCAGCGAGTCGCGGCTCAGTGATTTTTCGGCGTTGACGGGCGGCAGGTCCAGGCGGTTGACGCGCGCCCCCATTTCGCTGGAGGCGGCGATGGCGCAGCGCAGCGTCTGCGGGTGCGTGTCGGCGCCCGTGAGCACGGTGACGGTCTGGCCGGCTTCGAGCCGGGACAGCGTGAGCACCTGCTTCCAGGCGTGGATCAGATCGATATCGCTGACGGACATGGTCGGCTCCTTGGTGTCGCGATGGATGGGAGTGGGCTGCGGTTGGACATTCAGTCCACCCGCGCGCCGAGGAAATCGCCCAGGGCCGAATAGAAGCCGGCCTCGTTGTCCCAGGGAATCATGTGGCCGGCATTGGGCACGCGCACATGCTCGGTCTGGGGTGCCAGGCCTTGCCACTCGGCCACGTCCTCGCTGCGCACCACGTCGCCGCGCTCGGCCGTGACCAGCAGCAGCGGGTGCTGGATGCGGGGCAGGTCGGCATGGATGTCGTCACGGCCGAAGTCCTCGAAGCTCTGCACGATGGCCGGCTCGTGGCAGGTGTGCAGCCACTGGGCGCGCAGCTGGCGCTGCTCTTCGGTCCAGGTGGGGCAGAAGGCGCGCATGGCCTCGGCATCCATGCCCAGCGTGGCCTGGCGGATGGAGTCCACATACCAGGGCAGGGCGGCCGGGTAGGCGCGGCGGCCGGGGCCGGAGACCGGCGGATCGACGATGACCAGGCGCGTGAGCCCCACCGGCTGGCTGCGCGCGGCGCGCACGGCGATGCGCCCGCCCATGGAGTGGCCGACCAGCGCCCAGCGCTGCAGGCCCAGGGCCTGGGCGAAGGCGGCCACGTCGGCGGCCTGGGCATCGAGGCTGTAGTCCAGGCCCGGGCCGGAGGACGACAGGCCGCGCCCGCGCACATCGAGCACATAGGTGTCGAACTGGCGGCCCAGGTGCTCGGCCACGAAGCCCCAGGTCACGGCCGGGCTGGTGATGCCGGGGATCAGGATGACGGCGTCGCGCTGCGCGCGTTCGCCCTCGGCGCCGCCGTAGCGCAGGTAGTGCTGGCGGATGCCGTTGGCGTGGACGTTGCCGCCGTAGCGGAATGTGCTGGGGGTGGGGGAGCTGGAGTGGCTGGTCATGCGTGTGTTCCTCAGGCCTTGGCTGCGCTGGTGCCGGTGTCGTAGGGATAGGCGCCCGACAGCAGCGCACCCGCGCCCGGCACCACGGGGTCCAGCCCCAGTTCCTTGAGGATGGCATAGGTGGTGGCGATGGAGGCGGTCAGCACGGGCTTGCCGGTCTGGGCCTCGACCTGGGCCACGGCCGGCAGCGAGGGCATCTGCACGCAGGCCGACAGCACGATCACATCGGCGTCGGCGTAGTTCATGCCGGCCACGATGCCGGGCAGCTTGGCGGGGTCGTGGCGGCCCACGTCCAGGTTGTCGGGGATCTCCAGCGCGCGCCAGTCCACGATCTCGAAGCCTTCGGCGGCCACGTAGTCCATGACCAGCTGGGTCAGCGGAATCATGTAGGGCGCCACCAGGGCGATCTTCTTGGCGCCCATGACCTTGAGCGCTTCCACCAGCGCGCCGGCGCTGGTGATCACCGGGGCGGTGGCGCCATTGCTGGCCGTGCGCTCGGTCAGGCGCTGCTGCGAGACGCGGTGGTAGCCCTTGCCCATGGCCATGATGGCCACCAGGCAGGCATAGCCCAGCACGTCCACGCGCGCGTCGCTCAGCTCCAGCGCGCAGCGGTCGCTTTCGGCGTCCATGGCGGCCAGTTCCTCCTTCTGGACCTTCTTCATGCGCATGCGGCTGGAGTGGAAGGTGAAGCGGTCCTGTGGGCGCAGCGTGGAGTGGGCCTGCAGCATGGCCGGCACTTCGGTCTCCATGGTGGTGTTGGAGCTGGGGACGATCTGGCCGATGCGGAACGTTTTGGTCATGGACTTGCCTTTGCGAAGTTTCGAGGGTTTCTGATCAGAATCAACTGAGTGTGTACGCTTTATTCTTGCAAAAGACGTGCCGCCTTGCAAATGAGAATTTTCTCGGGGTTTGTACTGATTTGGTGCAGAAATTGCACCAAAAATGGCGAACTTCAATTTATTCTGCCGCCCTATGGTGCATGCGTCGATTTGAAAAATTCAAGCGCATACACCTGAATTAAGTGTTTTGTTGCCTGGCACGCTTCCTGCTCTACACCCTGCAAGGACGCGCCGAAGCAACGGTTGCCCCGTCTGGCTTTCAACATTCCTGCAAGGAGAAAACTGTGTCTCAATCCCCTCGAATCGCCGTTGTCGGCGCCGGTCTCGGCGGGGCTGCAGCTGCCAAGCTGCTGCTCCAGGAAGGCTTCAATGTCCGCGTCTATGAGCAGGCGCCCAGCTTCTCGCGCCTGGGAGCCGGCATCCACGTCGGGCCCAATGTGATGAAGATCCTGCGCCGCATCGGCATCGAGGACGCGCTCAACGAGCAGGGCTCGCATCCCGACTACTGGTACAGCCGCCATTGGCAGACGGGCGATGTGCTGGCCCAGATCCCGCTGGGCGACTACGCCGTCAAGGAATACGGCGCCAGCTACCTGACCGTGCACCGTGGCGACTTCCATGCGCTGCTGGTCGAGGCCCTGCCCGACAGCGTGATGGCCTACGGCAAGTTCCTGACCAAGGTGGAGGACCGCGGCAACGTGGTCGTCATGCACTTTGCCGACGGCACGACCGAGGAGGCGGACATCGTCATCGGCGCCGATGGCGTGAACTCCCGCATCCGCGAGGAACTGCTGGGCCCGGAGCTGCCCAAGTACGCGGGCTACCTGGCCCACCGCGCCGTGTTCCCCACGCCCGAAGTCAAAGCCGGCATGCTGCCCTTCGACGCCTGCGTGAAGTGGTGGAGCGATGACCGCCACATGATGACCTACTTCGTCACCGGCAAGGCCGACGAGCTGTACTACGTGACCGGCGTGCCCGTCGAGAAGTGGGACCTCAATGATCGCTGGCTGGAAAGCAGCAAGGAAGAGATGCGCGAGGCCTTCTCGGGCTGGCATCCCACCGTGCAGGCACTGATCGACGCCACCGTGGAAGTGACCAAGTGGTCGCTGCTCGAGCGTGATCCGCTGCCGCTGTGGAGCCGTGGCCGCCTGGTGCTGCTGGGCGATGCCTGCCACCCCATGAAGCCCCACATGGCCCAGGGTGCGGCCATGGCCATCGAGGACGGCGCCATGCTGGCGCGCTGCCTCAAGGAAGTCGGCGCGCACAACCATGAGCTGGCCTTCGCCCTGTACGAAGCCAACCGTGCCGAGCGCGCCAGCAAGGTGCAGCGCATCTCGCACGACAACACCTGGCTGCGCACCAACGAAGATCCGTCCTGGTGCTTCGGCTACGACGTGTTCAACGTGCCCCTGGTCGAGCCCAAGGTCAAGGCAGCGGCCTGATACTCGCTGCCTTGCCGGACGAGGGGAGGGAATCCCCCCCTCCTGTCCGGCCGCAGAACGCCGACATCCTGAACCGCAGCCAAGTTGCAAGAGCCTCGTCCCATGGGAACCCCAGTCCATCCAAGCAGTACACCCAGCCCCATCCGCCTGCAGGTCAATGCACGCGCATGCGAGGTGCCGGCAGCGCCCGGGACGGCGCTGCTGCATGTGCTGCGCAATGACCTGGAGCTGAACGGGCCCAAGTACGGCTGCGGCCTGGGCGAATGCGGCGCCTGCACGGTGCTGATCGATGGCGTGGCCGCGCGTTCCTGCGTGATCCCCGTGCGGGCGGCCGTGGGCCGCGAGGTCACCACGCTGGAAGGCCTGGGCTCGCGCCAGTGCCCCGGCCCCACGCAGCAGGCCTTCATCGACTGCCAGGCGGCCCAGTGCGGCTACTGCCTCAACGGCATGATCATGACTGTGGAGGCCCTGCTGCGCCGGAACCCCAATCCCACCGAGCAAGAGCTGCGCAACGAGCTGCACCACAACCTGTGCCGCTGCGGCACGCATGTGGAAATCATGCAGGCCGCCCTGCGCGCCGTGCAGCTGCGTGCGCAACGCGCCGCGCTGCAGGCGCCCTCCGGTTTTCCATCTTCCAGCGCGGGCGAGGTCCAGTCATGAGCCAGGCTGGTCACACCCCCGCCCTGCCTTCCGACCTGCTGCACGGCCTGGCGCTGCGCCCGCCCGTCGCGGCCTGGGACGGTCTGCGCTACCGGGGCAGCGTGCCCCTGCATGCACGGCTGCAGGACGCCCAGGCCATGGCCGGCGTGGTGGCTGCGGTGCAGCGCGGGCATTTTCTGGGCGTGGTGGCCGTGGCGCCTGTCCATGCCCGGCAGGCCGCTGCCGGCCTGGCCCCTGCCTGGGACGACCGGCAGGAAGCCAGGGCCGCCAGCGCGCCCCGTGCTGCCGACAGAGCCGACAAGGCCGACAAGGCTGACAAGGCCGACCTTCCCGATGCCGGCCGCTATGTCTGGCGCATGGCGGCGCCCGTGTCTTGCGAGGGTGCCGCACGCGCAGCCGTGTGGTGCCTGGACGGCCATGCCAGCGTCTGGCTGCCGCCCTGCGACGCCGACGTGCGGCAGATGATCGGCCGTGAACTGGCCGCATTGCTGCAATGCCCCGAGTCCGCGCTGCGGCTGTTCAGCCTGCCGGCCACGGCGGCCGGCACCCCGCATGTGCTGGATCTCATGGACGCTGCGGCCGATGCGGCCCTGCTGTCCCAGGCCGTGGGCCGGCCTGTCAGCGTGGCCTGCGAGGCCTGGACTGCTGCGGGCAGCGCAGACAGCCGGGAGCTGGTGCTGCGCATGGATGCGCGGCCTTCGCAAGGGCTTGAAGCCGACACGGTGGTGCAGCCTCAGCCGGGCAATGCATCGCCGCAGCCAGACCTGCTGCTGTCCGACACGCCCTGGGCCGTGCGCCCCAGCATGGCGCGCCTGTTGAGCCAGCCCGAGCTGGCGCGCGCCGCGGCCCTGGCCACCGTGCTCGATGCCGGCGAAGTGCATGAACGCCGGCAGGCCGCCAGCCTGCGGCATGCCGGCGTCGATGATCTGAATGCCGCCCAGGTCTTTGCCCGCGAAAGCCACTGGCATGAGCAGGCGCTGGACCAGGGCCGTGATCCGCTGCAATGGCGACTGCAGCACCTGCCCGAAGGCCCGGTGCGCGATCTGGCCCGGCAGGTGGCCGAGCGTGCGCAGGCATCGCAGCAGGCACCGTCCCACCAAGGTGCCGACGGCCGCCTGCTGGGCCGGGGCTTTGCCACCGCCCAGCTGCAGACCCTGGATGCGCAGGGCGCCGATCTCCATGCCTGGAGCGCCTGGGTGGCCGAGGTGGCCGTGCACCCGCAAACGGGGCAGATCGAAGTGACCCGCGTCGTGGCCGGCCATGACAGCCGCAGCCTGCAAGCGGCGCAGGCCGCCAGCACGCGGCCCGAGATCGTCCAGCAGGACCCGCAACTGCTGGCCGACGCGCGCCGGCTGCTGGGCGCGGCCCCCGCTTTTGACGACTGGGCAGGGTCCACAGCTTCCGCTGCTTCTTTCGATGTGATCGCCAAGCCCGGCTCCGACCTGGCGCAGCATGCGCCCGGCGATGTCGCGGTCATCCGCCAGGGCGATCTGGCGCTGGATGGCGTGGCCACGCTGCCCGCCGCCGCCGCCATTGCCAACGCCATTCACCATGCGACAGGCGTGCGCCTGCGCGAAGTGCCCTTTCAGCCAGAGCAACTGCGCCTGGCCCTGGCGGGCGAGGGTGCCGGCAAGCCCGGTGCAGCGCGGCCCGGCCGTGGCTGGGGCTGGCTGGCCGCAGGTGCCGCAGGCCTTGCCGGCATGGCGGCCATGGCCTGGCCACTGAAGCCAGCCCTGCCGCTGACCGACGGGCCCGACGTTTCCCTGTACTCGCCGCAGGCCCTGGAGCGCGGCCGCCTGGTGGCGGCTGCGGGCGACTGCGTGGTCTGCCACACGGCCCCGGGCGGCGCGGCCAATGCCGGCGGCTTCGGGCTGGAGACGCCGTTCGGCACCATCTACTCCACCAACATCACGCCCGACAACGAAACCGGCATCGGCCGCTGGTCCTACGCGGCCTTCGAGCGCGCCATGCGCCACGGCATCCACCAGGATGGGCGCCAGCTGTATCCGGCCTTCCCGTACACGGCCTTCGCCAAGCTCAGCGATGGCGACCTGCAGGCCCTCTACGGCTACCTGATGTCCCAGCCCGCCGTGAGGGCCAAGGCGCCCGAGACGCAGCTGGCCTTCCCCTACAACCTGCGCCCGGCCATGGCGGGCTGGAACCTGCTGTTCCACGACGCCACGCCCTTCAAGGCCGACCCCGCGCGCAGCGCCGAATGGAACCGCGGCGCCTACCTGGTCGAAGGCGCGGGCCACTGCGCGGCCTGCCACTCGCCGCGCAATGCGCTGGGTGCGGAAAAGACCGGCATCCACTACCTGGGCGGCGGCGAGGCCGAAGGCTGGACGGCGCCCGCGCTCAATCAACTGGCCGGCGGCAAGCTGCCCTGGAGCCGCGAAGAGCTGTACCAGTACCTGCGCACCGGCTTCTCGGCCCGCCACGGCGTGGCGGCCGGCCCCATGGCGCCCGTCATCCACGGCCTGGCCCAGTTGCCCGAAGCCGATGTGCGCGCCATGGCCACCTATCTGATGGAACTGCCGGGCCAGGCCCCTCAGGCCGCCCAGGCCGCCGCCCCGGCCATGCCGGCACCGGCCGCCGTGCAGGCGGCGGCGCCTGCGGCTCCACCTGCCAGGGCGCTGGACCGCCACGCCAATGGCGAACGCATCTACCAGAACGCCTGCGCCGTCTGCCATGAGGCGGGCAGCGGTCCCACATTGTTCGGCGTCAAGCCGCAGCTGGCCCTGAACACCAACCTGCATGCGGCCAGCCCCGACAACCTGGTCCAGGTGATCCTGAACGGCATACAGGCGCCGGCCGACGATGCGCTGGGCTACATGCCCGGCTTCGGGGACAGCCTGGACGACAGGCAGATCGCGGACCTGCTCGGATATTTGCGCGAACGATTTGCACCGGAGGAAAAAGCTTGGCCAGACGACACGAAGACGATTAACCGGCTGCGCATGCAGGCACAGGCGCATGCGCACTGAGGGCGGCAATGGGCAGCAATGGGCGGCGGCAGGGGCGATGCCGCGGATATGGACACCTTGCCCTGGAATCTCTCCAGGGTCTGGGTCCTGACATCTGATGCTGGGGACGGGTGATGGGCAACAACGGACGGCGCTGTCGATGTGCAGCCTGTCCGCAATGCGCCCATCGCCCGGATGCAGAGACCGACATCCGGAAATTTTTCATCGGGCTATGGAGATGGCGCCGAGGGAGCGGTTCGCTCCGGATGTGTGAAGGGTGGAAGGCACGGCAGGAGACGGCAACACAAGCTGAACGGCCTTGCCTGGGAAAAGACAGATTCAACAATTGCGATGGCTAGAAAAGGAGTCCCTGCATGTCATCTACATACATTTCGGTGGAAAAAGGCATCCAGACAGCGGGTGTCGGCAAGTTCCAATATCGGCTGTTCGTCATCTTCGGGCTGGTCTGGCTGGCCGATGCCATGCAGGTGCTGTCCATCGGCTTCAGCGCGCCGTCCATTGCCAAGACCTTCGGCAAGACCGTGCCCGAGGCGCTGCAGACCGGCACCTTCTTCTTCATCGGCATGCTGATCGGCGCCTTCGTCTTCGGCCGCCTGGCCGACCGCATCGGGCGCCGCCCGGTGCTGATGATGGCCGTGGTGATCGATGCCTTTGCGGGCGTGGCCTCGGCCTTTGCGCCCGAGTTCGCCTGGCTGCTGGTGCTGCGCTTCATCACCGGCATCGGCGTGGGCGGCACGCTGCCCGTGGACTACACCATGATGGCCGAGTTCCTGCCCAGCGACCGCCGCGGCCGCTGGCTGGTGCTGCTGGAATCGTTCTGGGCCGTGGGCACCATCTTCCTGGCCATCCTGGCGCTGGTGGCCGTGTCCTGGGGTGACGATGCCTGGCGCGTGATCTTCTTCGTGACCGGACTGCCGGCGCTGATCGGCGTGGTGCTGCGCTTCTACATCCCCGAGTCGCCCATGTTCCTCAACCGCAACGGCAAGTCCGAAGAGGCGCGCAAGGTGCTGCAGCGGGTGGCCAAGGTCAACGGCACCACCGCGGACATCCCCGCCCTGCAGCCTGAAAAGCAGGAGCGCAAATCCATCCTCGCGCTGTTCAACGGCGACCTGCGCCGCCGCAGCCTCTCGCTGTTCCTGGCCTGGGCGCTGATCTCCATCGCCTACTACGGTGTCTTCGTCTACCTGCCTGTCAAGCTCAGCAGCGAGGGCTTCGCCTTCATGCGCGGCCAAGTCTTCCTGGTGGTGCTGGCCCTGGTGCAACTGCCCGGCTTTGCGCTGTCGGCCTATGGCGTGGAGCGCTGGGGCCGCAAGCCCACGCTGATCGGTTTTTTGCTGCTCAGCGCCGTCGGCTGCATGTTCTACAGCCTGGGCTCGTCGCCCTTCGTGGTCATCGGCTCCACCCTGCTGATGAGCTTCTCGCTGCTGGGCACCTGGGGCGCGCTGTATGCCTTCACCCCCGAGGTCTACCCCACCGACCTGCGCGCCAGCGGCATGGGCATGGCCGGCGCCGTGGCGCGCTTCGGCGGCCTGTTCGCCCCGGCCATCATTGCGCCCATCATGGCCACCCACTTCACCCTGGCGCTGGCCGTGCTGTCCGCCATGCTGGTGGGCGGTGCCCTGTCGATCTGGGCCGTGGATGTGGAATCGCGCAACCGGGCGCTGGATTGATGACGGCCTGAGCTGACTGAAAGGTCGGCTCAGCAAAAAGGCCAGAAGGATTTTTCCTTCTGGCCTTTGTTTTTTTGGGAGGCTGCAACGGCTCAGTCGGCCTCGCCACCTTCCAGCATCTTCTTGAGCAAAAAATCCAGCGCCAGGCGCTCGGCCGGATTGAGCCTGCCGTAGGTGCTTTCGGTGATCTGCTTGGCGAAGGGCTCCATGTCGCGCACCAGGTCCTGGCCGGCCTCGGTGAGGTTGATGACGACCTTGCGGCGGTCGATGCGGTCATGGTCCACCTGCACCAGTTCGCGCTGCTTGAGCCGGTCCACCACGCCGCGGATGGTGGCCTGGTCGATCACGGTGGCCTTGACGATGTCGGCCAGCGAGCTGCCGCTGTTGTCGCGCACGGAGCACAGCACCACGAATTGCGCAGCCGTGAGCTGCGAGTCGGGAATGTATTGCTGGAAGAGTGCAGTGTGGCGCTGATAGACACGCCGCAGCAGGTGGCCGATCTGGTCTGAAAAATGATAGCCATCCTGTGGCGTCATGGCTGATGGCTGGTGGTTCATGGTGCGCGTGAGCTTATCAAAATTCACACCAAATACCGTGTGATTTGCGACAAGCCGGGCGCATTTGCCAAGTGGCGCAAACCCGCGTTGGCTGCGGCATCCGCAAGACCTGGGGCAGCAGGCGCAGCACTGCCCGGCGGCTCATTTGCCGATTGAATGGCGCAATCATCCGTTTGAATTTGACGGCTTGCCCGGCAGGCCTTGAAATGGCATGAGAGACAAAGCGCCAGCGGACCGGACCGCGCCGCTCCCCACAACGAAAGCCAGCAGGGATACCCATGCCAGCCACACAAGGGAAGATCATTCCCATTGCCGTCCTCAATGCCGCTGCTGCCGGCAGCGCACTCGGCGCCCATGAGCGCGAGGCCGTCGAGCACGCCATTGCCGTCCATGCGCGGCGCCCCGGCCCCCTGATCGAGTTGCTGCACGCCGTGCAGGACATGCTGGGCCATATCCCCGAAGCCGCCGTGCCGCGCATCGCCGATGCGCTGAACCTCTCGCGTGCCGAGGTGCATGGCGTCATCTCCTACTACCCCCATTTCCGCAGCACGCCAGCGGGCCGCCATGTGCTGCAGGTCTGCCGCGCCGAGGCCTGCCAGTCGCGCGGTGCGGACGCGCTGCTGGCCCACGCAGGCCAGGCGCTGGGCTGCGGATCGAGTGGGCACGGGCATGGGCATGGAACCAGTGCCGATGGCGCCGTCACGCTGGAGCCGGTCTACTGCCTGGGCCTGTGCGCGTCATCGCCTGCCGTGATGCTCGATGGCCAGCCCCATGCGCATGTCTCGGCCAACGGCCTGGATGCACTCATCGCGCAATGCCGCCAGCCGGAGCAGGCCGGCGAGCCGGTGGCCCAGCCTGCGCATGCAGGGGCAGGGGCAGGGGCAGGGGAAGGGGCAGGCCCCGGCGTGCGCGTCTATGTGCCCCGCGATGCCGCCGCGCTGGCCGTGGGCGCTGACGCCGTGGCCGGCGCCCTGCAGCGCGAGTGCGAGGCGCGCGGCCTTCAGGTGCAGATCGTGCGCAACGGCTCGCGCGGCCTGCTGTGGCTGGAGACCCTGGTGGAAGTCGAGACGCCCGAAGGCCGCGTGGCCTACGGCCCGGTCACGGCCGATGCGGTGCCGGGCCTGATCGATGCCGGAATGCTGCAGGGCGGCAGCCATGCGCTGTGCCATGGACTGACCGAGGCCATTGCCTACCTGGCGCGCCAGGAGCGCCTGACCTTTGCGCGCGTGGGCGTCATCGATCCGCTGAACCTGGCCGACTATGCGGCCCATGGCGGTTGGCAGGGGCTGGAGCGCGCGGCGCGCATGGAGCCCGCGGCCATCGTGCAGGAGGTGCTGGATTCGGGCCTGCGCGGCCGTGGCGGTGCGGCGTTTCCGGCCGGCATCAAGTGGAAGACCGTGGCCGCCGCAGCGGGGCCGCAAAAGTACATTGCCTGCAACGCCGACGAGGGCGACTCGGGCACCTTCGCCGACCGGCTGCTGATGGAGGGCGATCCCTACACGCTGATCGAAGGCATGGCCATCGCGGGCCTGGCCGTGGGCGCCACGCAGGGCCTGGTCTATGTGCGCAGCGAGTATCCGCATGCCATCGCCACGCTGCGCGAAGCCATTGCGCGCGCCGAGGCCGCAGGCTGGCTGGGCCGCGACGTGGCCGGCAGCGGACGGGCCTTCCACATGGAGGTGCGCAAGGGCGCGGGCAGCTATGTCTGCGGCGAGGAAACGGCCATGCTGGAGAGCATCGAGGGCCGGCGCGGCATCGTGCGCGCCAAGCCGCCGCTGCCGGCCATCGAGGGGCTGTGGAGCCGGCCCACGGTGATCAACAACGTGATCACGCTGGCCACGGTGCCGCTGATCCTGGCGCGCGGCGCGGCTTTCTACCAGGGCTTCGGCATGGGCCGCTCGCGAGGCACGCTGCCGTTCCAGCTGGCCGGCAACATTGCGCGCGGAGGGCTGGTGGAAAAGGCCTTCGGCCTGAGCCTGCGCGAACTGATGGAAGACTTCGGCGGCGGCACGACCACCGGCCGCGCCATCAAGGCCGTGCAGGTGGGCGGCCCGCTGGGCAGCTATGTGGCGCCGGCCGACTGGGATGCGCCACTGGACTACGAGGCCTATGCCGCCAAGGGCAACGTGGTGGGGCACGGCGGCATCGTCGTGCACGACGACACTGCCGACATGGCGCAGCTGGCGCGCTACGCCATGGAGTTCTGCGCCATCGAGTCCTGCGGCAAGTGCACGCCCTGCCGCATCGGCTCCACGCGCGGCGTGGAGGTCATCGACCGCATCGTGCGCGCCGGCACCGACCCTGCCGCCCACGCCGGCCAAGTGGCCCTGCTGGAAAGCCTGTGCGACACCATGCAGCATGGCTCCATGTGCGCCATGGGCGGGATGACGCCGTATCCCGTGCGCTCGGCGCTGAACCACTACCCCCAGGACTTCGGCATCGAGTCCACCACGGCCGCAGCGGCTGCCTGAACGGAGAACACCATGCTCGACCATTTGAAGCAAGCCGACTGGGGCACGCCCGCCAGCCCGTCCGAACGCCTGATCACCCTGGAAATCGACGGCCGCGAGGTCTGCGTTCCCGAGGGCACCTCGCTGATGCGCGCTGCCATGGAAGGCGGCGTCAGCGTGCCCAAGCTGTGCGCCACCGACAGCCTGGAGCCCTTCGGCTCCTGCCGCCTGTGCCTGGTGCAGATCGAGGGACGCAAGGGCTTTCCGGCCTCGTGCACCACGCCGGCCGAGCCCGGCATGAAGGTGCGCACGCAAAGCCCGCAACTGCAGGAGCTGCGCCGCGGCGTGATGGAGCTGTACATCTCCGACCATCCGCTGGACTGCCTGACCTGCAGCGCCAACGGCGACTGCGAACTGCAGGACATGGCCGGCACGGTGGGCCTGCGCGAGGTGCGCTACGGCTTCGACGGCGCCAACCATTTCAAGGGCCAGGCGCGCGCCGAGGTCGATGTCTCCAACCCGTACTTCAGCTACGACCCCAGCAAGTGCATCGTCTGCAACCGCTGCGTGCGTGCCTGCGAGGAGACGCAGGGCACGTTTGCGCTGACCATCTCGGGCCGGGGGTTCGAATCGCGCGTCACGGCGGGGCAGGGCGGCAGCTTCATGGACAGCGACTGCGTCAGCTGCGGCGCCTGCGTGCAGGCCTGCCCCACGGCCACGCTGCAGGAAAAGACCGTGACCGAGCTGGGCCAGGCCGGGCACAGCGCCATCACCACCTGCGCCTACTGCGGCGTGGGCTGCGGCTTCAAGGCCGAGATGAAGGGCGAGCAGGTCGTGCGCATGGTGCCCTGGAAGGACGGCCAGGCCAACGAGGGCCATGCCTGCGTCAAGGGCCGCTTTGCCTGGGGCTATGCCACGCACAAGGACCGCATCACCCGGCCCATGGTCCGCGCGAAGATCACCGACCCCTGGCGCGAAGTGAGCTGGGAAGAGGCCATTGCCCACACGGCCAGCGAGTTCCGCCGCATCCAGGCGAAGCACGGCAAGGACTCGATTGGCGGCATCACCTCCTCGCGCTGCACCAACGAAGAGGCCTACCTGGTGCAAAAGCTGGTGCGCACGGCCTTCGGCAACAACAACGTCGATACCTGCGCGCGCGTGTGCCATTCGCCCACGGGCTATGGCCTGGGCCAGACCTATGGCACCTCGGCCGGCACGCAGACCTTCAAGTCCATCGAGCACACGGACGTGGTCATGGTCATCGGCGCCAATCCCACGGCCGCGCACCCGGTGTTCGGCTCGCGCATGAAAAAGCGCCTGCGCGGCGACGGCCGGCGGGCGGGCGCCAAGCTCATCGTCATCGACCCGCGCGAGATCGAGCTCGTCAAGTCGCCCCACATCCGCGCCGACTACCACCTGCAACTGCGGCCCGGCACCAACGTGGCCATGATCACCTCGCTGGCCCATGTCATCGTCACCGAAGGCTGGCTGGCCGAGGACTACATCGCCGAGCGCTGCGATGCCAAGTCCTTCGCGCAGTGGAAGGAATTCGTGGCCCGGCCCGAGAACTCGCCCGAGGCCATGGCCGAGGTCACCGGGGTCGCTCCCGAACTCGTGCGCGGCGCCGCGCGCCTGTATGCGCTGGGTGCCGAGGACCACGCGGCGGGCACTCCCGTCAACGCGGCCATCTACTACGGCCTGGGCGTGACCGAGCATGCGCAGGGCTCGACCATGGTCATGGGCATTGCCAACCTGGCCATGGCCACGGGCAACGTGGGCCGCGAAGGCGTGGGCGTGAACCCGCTGCGTGGCCAGAACAATGTGCAGGGCTCCTGCGACATGGGTTCCTTCCCGCATGAGCTGCCCGGCTACCGCCACATCTCGGACAGCACGGTGCGCGCCGAGTTCGAGGGCGCCTGGGGCGTGGCGCTCAGCCCCGAGCCCGGCCTGCGCATTCCCAACATGTTCGAGGCGGCCCTGGCCGGCAGCTTCATGGGCCTGTACTGCGAGGGCGAGGACATCGTGCAGTCCGACCCCAACACCCAGCATGTGACGGCCGCGCTCTCGGCCATGGAATGCGTGGTGGTGCAGGACATCTTCCTCAACGAAACCGCCAAGTACGCCCATGTCTTCCTGCCAGGCGCTTCCTTCCTCGAAAAGGATGGCACCTTCACCAATGCCGAGCGCCGCATCTCGCGCGTGCGCAAGGTCATGGCGCCGCTGGCCGGCTATGCCGATTGGGAGGTCACCCAGCTGCTGGCCAATGCGCTGGGCTATGCCATGCACTACACGCACCCGAGCGAAATCATGGCCGAGATCGCCGCGCTCACGCCCAGCTTTGCAGGCGTGAACTACGACAAGATCGACCGGCTGGGCAGCGTGCAATGGCCCTGCAATGACAGCACCGAAGAGGCCGGCACTTCCATCATGCACAGGGACCGCTTCGTGCGCGGCAAGGGCCGCTTCATCATCACCCAGTACGTGGCCACCGACGAGAAGGTCACCCAGCGCTTTCCGCTGCTGCTGACCACGGGCCGCATCCTGTCGCAATACAACGTGGGTGCCCAGACCCGGCGCACGCACAACAGCCACTGGCACAGCGAGGACCGGCTGGAAATCCATCCGCATGACGCCGAGGACCGCGGCATACGCGACGGAGACTGGGTCGGCATCGCCAGCCGCGCGGGCGAGACCGTGCTGCGCGCCACCGTCACCGAGCGCATACAGCCCGGCGTGGTCTACACCACCTTCCACTTCCCCGAATCGGGCGCCAACGTCATCACCACCGACAGCTCCGACTGGGCCACCAACTGCCCCGAATACAAGGTCACGGCCGTGCAGGTGCTGCCCGTCCCCCAGCACGCCCAGCCGTCCGACTGGCAGCGCGGCTTTGCGCGCATGCACGAAGAGCAGATCGGCCTGTTGCATGCCGCGCAGGCCGCGCAGGCAGGCAGCATGGCCGTTGCGGGAGGCAAGTGATGGACAGCGCGAACCTGGTCCGCATGGCCAACCGCATCGGCGAGTTCTTCGAGGCCATGCCCGAGCGCGACGAGGCCCTGCAGGGCATTGCCGAACACATCCGCAAATTCTGGGAGCCCCGCATGCGCGCCGAACTGGCCCGCGTGCTGGCCAGTCCCGACGAGGCGCAGGCGCTCAAGCCCATCGTGCGCGAGGCGCTGGTGCTGCATCCGCTGACCTTGCCGTCGGCGGCGCAGGCTTAGCCAAACCGCTTCTTCTTCGCCATCTCCCGCGCCAGCTCCACAAAGCCGGCAGCGGCCGGCGACAGGCGCTCCATGCTGCGCACGGCCAGGCCGGTGACGCGGCGCTGGCGGGGCGCGAGGCTGCGGTAGACCATGCCTTCGGGCGCCTGCTCGGGCACGGCCAGGCGTGCGGCAATCGCAATGGCGTGGCCCTGGGCCACGAAGCCCTGCATGGAGGACATCTGCTCGAAGTGGTAGATGGCCGCAGGCTGGGCGCCGGCCTCGGCCAGGAAGCGGTCGATGTGCGCGCCCGACCCGGCCGAGGTGCGCACAAAGGCCTCGCCCTGCAGATCGGCTGCGCGGATGCTGCGCTGGGCCGCCAGCCGGTGCGATGCGGGCAGCAGCGCCACCAGTTCGTCTTCCACCAGGGGCACGGTCTCGAAGCGCTCGTCGGGCAGCACGACGAAGCCGATCTCCACGCGCCGCTCCAGCAGCCACTTGACCACGGTGTCGTCGTTTTGCTCGTCGATCTGCACCAGCACGGCGGGCTGGCGGCGGCGGTATTCGGTGATCAGCGGGGGCAGCAGACGCAGCGAAGAGGTGGCGCCGAACGAGGCCACGCGCAGCGTGCCGCGCGCCATGCCGCATTCGGCATCGGCCTCCTGCCGCAAGGCCTCCTTTTGCTGGAGGATGTCGTTGGCGCGCTGCAGCAGCCGCGTGCCTGCGTCGGTCAGCGGGGAGTGAGGGCCTTCGCGCCGCACCAACTGCACCTGCAGCTCGCCTTCCAGCGCGCGCAGGGCATGGCTGACGGCACTCTGGGTAATGCCCAGCAGCGCGGCCGCGCGCGAGAAACTGCCGGCGCGGGCCAGCGCCGCGAACACTTCGAGCTGGGTGAAGGTCATGGGATCACGGTGTCCAGGTCATGAGCATTCGCTCATTTGTCTATGAATCGATATGAGCACATAGTACGCGCCATGAATTTTCAACGCTTCTTCGGTCCTCACCTGCGGCTTGTCGGCATGGCCCTGCTGTGGGGCGCTTCCTGGCCTGCAGGCCGCGTGGTGGCACAGAACATGCCGCCGCTGGCAGCCGCCAGCCTGCGCTTCCTGCTGGCCGCCGCCGTGCTGCTGCCCTGGCTGTACTGGGCCGGTGGCATGGCCGGTCTCAGGCACTGGAGCGCCAAACGCTGGCTGGGCATGGCGGCCGCTGGCGCCACGGGCGTGTTCGGCTATGCGGCCTTTTTCCTCATGGGGCTGCAGCATGTGCCGGCCGGCAAGGCGGCCCTGGTGATCACGCTCAACCCGGTGCTCACGCTGGCGCTGGCGGTCTGGCTGTTCGGCGAGCGGCTCAACCGCACCATTGCCCTGGGCATGGCGCTGGCGGCCTGTGGCGCCGTGGTGGTGATCTCGCATGGCCAGCCGCTGGCGCTGCTGCAGGGATCGGTGGGCGCCGGCGAGCTGCTGATCCTGGGCTGCGTGGTGTGCTGGGTGACCTACACCCTGATCGGCCGCTGGCTGCTCACGGGTGTCGATGCGCTGTCGGCCACGGCCGTGACCTCGACCATGGGCGCGGCCATGCTGCTGGTGGCCAGCCTGGTGGTGGAAGGGCCGGCCGGCCTGCAGGCTGCCGTGCTTGGCAACGCAACCGCCTGGGGCGCGCTGGCCTTCCTGGCCTTCGGCGCCACGGCGCTTGCCTATGCCTGGTACTTCGACGGCGTCAAGGCGTTGGGCGCGGGCGCGGCCTCGGGCTACATCACCCTGGTGCCCGTGATCGGCGTGGCGCTGTCGGCGCTGTGGCTGGGCGAGAGCATCGATGCCAGCATCGTGCTGGGCGGCGGCATGGCCGTGGCCGGCACGGCGCTGATGAACTGGGGGCGCAGGCCTGCGGCTGCGGTGCACGTGGTTGCCAAGCGCACCGCAGTCCAGAGCTGAACGGACTCCGTCCGGTTCAATCCAGCGAGGCGCCCGAGGTGCGCACGCGCTCGCCCTGCACCTGGTAGTCGCGCGCCAGGAAGTCGCGGTATTCGGCGGGGCTGGAGGCCACGGCCACGTAGGAGAACGCGTCCACCTGGGTCTTGCGGAATTCGGGCTCCAGCAGCACGCGGCGCACATCGGCGGCGATCTTCTCCACCAGGGGCGCCGGCGTTCCAGCCGGTGCCAGCAGGCCGATGTTGAAGACAGCCTGGATGTCGCGCACGCCGGCTTCCTTGAAGGTGGGCACATCCGGCAGGGCGATGCTGCGTGTCTCCGAGGACACTGCCAGGGCCTTGAGCTTGCCCGACTTGATGTGCTGCTCGATCACCGACACGCCCAGCACCGCTGCGTCGATCTGGCCGGCGATGACTTCGGGGATCAGCGGTGCGGCGCCCTTGTAGGGCACGTGCACCATCTCCAGCCCTTCCTGCTTGGCGAACATGGCCAGCGGCAGGTGCACGATGCCGCCCGCGCCCGATGAGCCATAGGTCAGCGGTTTGGTCTTGCCTGCCTGGCGTGCCTGAGCGATGAACTCCTGCAGCGTGCCGGCCTTGGAGCTTTGGGGCACGAAGAAGACCATGGGCACGCTGATCAGGCGGGAGATGGGGGCGAAGTCCTTTTGCGGGTTGTAGGGCAGCTTCCTGTACAGGTGCGGGTTCATGGTCAGCGACGCTTCGGTCGCGGCGAACAGCGTGTAGCCGTCGGGTGCGCTCTTGGCCACGTACTCGGCCCCGATGATCTCGTTGGCGCCTGTGCGGTTGAGGATGACCACGGGTTGCGACCAGACCTTGTTCAGGCGCGTGGCCAGCGCGCGTGCCAGGTTGTCCACGGGGCCGCCGGCCGCGTAGGGCACGACGATGTTCACCGGCTTGGAAGGAAAGGCTGCCGGAGCCTGGGCGCGTCCCAGGGCGGGCACGAGGGCCACGGTGGCGGTCAGCAGGGTTGCGGCGATGCGATGCAGGCTGGACATGGTGTGGGAAGCGGGTACGGTGAAGCAGGCCGCATTCCAAGGGGCGGCCTGCTGTGGAACGGACGAATCGGAAAAATGGCAGGCCGGAAGGCCCCGGAAGGTGGAGGCGCCTCAGGCGCGCACACGCTCCATGCGTGTCAGCGGCAAGGACTCGCCTTCGCTGACTGCGGGCTGCAGCACGAAGTCGAAGCGCGTGCGTACGAAAGGCGCGTTCACGCCCAGCGACTCATAGCCGGCCGGCGCCACGCCGCGCTCCAGCTCGACGATCAGGCCGTCGCGCGTGGCGAAGGCGAAGTCGTCGTCCAGGTAGGTATCGCCCGGCAGGTTGACCTGGGTGGTCAGCGTGCGCATGCCGGGTGCAACCACGAGAAAGTGGATGTGGGCGGGACGATGGCCGTGGCGTCCCAGCGCGTCGAACAGTTCCGAGGTGGGGCTGTTCGGCGGTATGGAGTAGCCGGGCGGCACATAGCTGCGAAAGCGGTAGCGGCCCTGGTCGTCGGTTTCTATGCGGCGGCGCAGCTCGTAGGGCTTCATGCCCGGGAAGAAGTGCGAGTAGCCGCCCTGGACGTTGGCATGCCAGACATCGATGAGCGCATGCGGCAAAGGCCGGCCGTCAAGATCCAGCACCCGTCCTTCCATCACGAAGACCTCGCCCTGGGGCTCGCCTTCGTCCAGGCGCACTTCGGCTTGCGACAGCGGTGCACCGGCCACGAACAGCGGGCCTTCGATGGCGCGCGGCGTGCCGCCCGCACGGCCGGCACGCGCATCGGCCTCGTCGCTGCGGATGTCCAGCAGCCGGTCGAAGCCCAGGCCTGCCGTGATCAGGCCCAGCTGGCCGCTGCTCCCAAGGCGGCCCAGCCAGTCCACGGCGGCCCAGAACTCGTCGGGCGTGACATCCATCTCGTCGATGGTGTGGAACAGATCGCTGACGATGCGCTGGGTCAGCGCCCGCACGCGGTCGCTGCCAGGGGCGATCTGCTTGCTGTTGACCAGATTCAGCAGCTGGTCCTGGGACAGTTCGGACATGTTTGTCTCCTCGTGGTTTTATGGGATGTCCTGGAAAAGAGAAGCGCTCAGTCCATGCTGATGTTGCGCTCCGTGATCACCTTGGTCCAGCGCACGGACTCGGCCTGCAGGTGCTTGGCCGCCTCCTCGGGCGTGGAGCCCACGACTTCGGCGCCGATGGCCTTGAAGCGTTCGAGCACGTCGGGCTGCTTCATCTCGGCCACGAAGACCTGGTTGAGTTTCTTGACGATGGCCGGCGGCGTGCTGGCGGGCATGAACACAGCGAACCAGGGTGAGACCTCGTAGCCCTTGATGCCGGCCTCTTCCATGGTGGGCACGTCGGGCATGCTGGACGAGCGCTTGGCCGTGGTCACGGCCAGGGCGCGCAGCTTGCCCGACTGGATGTGCGGGCGCGCCGAGGTGATGGAGTCGAACATGTAGTTGACCTGTCCGCCCAGCAGGTCGGAGACGGCCGGGCCCGATCCCTTGTAGGGGATGTGCAGGATGTCCACGCCGGCCAGCGAGTTGAACACTTCGCCTGCCAGGTGGATGGAGGTGCCGTTGCCGGCCGAGGCATAGGTCAGCTTGCCGGGCGAGGCCTTGGCGGCGGCCACCACGTCGGCCACGCTCTTGACGTTGGGCTGGGTGGAGTTGGTGACCAGGATGTTGGGCACCACGGCCAGCACGCCCACGGGGGCGAAGTCCTTGATCGGGTCGTAGCTGAGCTTGCGGTACAGCGGCTTGTTGGTGGCCATGCCGATGGAGGTGATCATCAGCGTGTAGCCGTCGCCGGGCTGCTTGGCCACGAAGTCGGCGCCGATGTTGCCGCCGGCGCCGGGACGGTTCTCGATCACGAAGGGCTGGCCCAGCGTGCGGCCGGCCTTCTCGCCCAGGGTGCGCGCGATGGCGTCCATGGCGCCGCCCGGCGGGAAGGGCACGATCCAGCGGATGGGCTTGCTGGGCCAGTTGGCCTCGGGGGCCTGAGCGTGGGCGGCGGGCATCACGGCGGACAGGCACAGGCCTGCGGCTGCGGCGGTCAGAAAACGGCGTTTCACATTCACTTCAGTTGTCTCCGAAAAATTTGGTCTTGGTCTGGGCTGTGCTCAGGCGATGGCCGAGGGGTGCCGGGCCAGCGGCGTGACCTGGATGTCCATGTAGGGGAACAGCGGCAGGCCCTGCAGCAGCTCGTGCAGCTCGTCGTTGGAGGCCACGTCGAACACGCTGTAGTTGGCGTACTCGCCGACCACGCGCCAGATGTGGGGCCAGCGGCCGTCGTGCTGCAGCTGCTGGGAATAGGCCTTCTCGCGGGCCTTGATCTCGGCTGCCACGTCGGCGGGCAGGTCGTGGGGAATCTTCACGTCCATGCGGACCAGATAAAGCATGTTTGTCTCCAGGAGGAATGAAAGGAATTCAGGTCGCAGCCCCGGTCCGGGCCTGCCCCATGTCGAAGTGCTGCGGCTGGCTGCCGGCCAGCGCGCGGTCGAAGCGGTCCAGCTGCTGCAGGTCGATCTCCAAGCCCAGGCCGGGCCCGTCGGGCAGTTGCAGCTCGAAGTCGCTGATGGCCATGCGCTCGGTGACGATGTCGTCCACCAGCAGCTGGGGGCCGAACAGCTCGCAGTTGTAGTGCTGCCCGCCCAGCGTGGCAAAGACATGGGCCGAGGCGGCCGAGCCGATCGAGGTCTCCAGCATGGTGCCGCCGTACCAGCCGATGTCGGCCGCCTGGGCAATGGCCGCCACCTTGCGCGTGCGCAGCAGGCCGCCGTGCTTGGCCACCTTGAGCGAGAACACATGGCTGGCCTGCTCGCGCGCCAGGCGCATGGCGTCGTAGGGCGTGCACACGCTCTCGTCGGCCATGACCAGGGCGCCCTGCAGCGTGGCCGTCAGCTCGCGCAGCGCGGGCACGTTCCAGCCGGCCACGGGCTGCTCGATCAGGGTCACGCCGGCATCGATCAATTGCGGCAGAAAGCGCCGCGCCGTGGCGCCGTCCCAGGCCTGGTTGACGTCCACGGTCAGCGTGGCGCGGCCCTGCAGGCCGCGTGCGATCTCGCTCACATGGGCCACGTCGGCCTCAGGCGTGCGCGCGCCTATCTTCATCTTGAAGATGCGGTGGCGTTTTTGTTCCAGGCGCAGATGGGCCTCGGCCAGGTCGCGCTCGATGTCGCCGCTGGCCAGCGTCCAGGCCAGGGGCAGGCTGTCGCGCTGCTTGCCGCCCAGCAATTGCCACAGCGGCAACTGCAGGCTGCGGGCCACGGCGTCCAGCAGCGCGATCTCGACGGCGCTCTTGGCAAAGGCATTGCCCTTGCAGGCCAGGTCCATGCGCGAGAGGCAGGCCTCGAAGCGCGCGCCGTCCTGGCCGATCAGGCTGGGCGCCAGGTGGTTGGTGATGGCGTGGTGGATGCTCTCGGGCGATTCCTCGTTCCACGACGGGCCGCCGATGGTGGCGGCCTCGCCAAAGCCCGTGGCGCCATTGCGCAGCCACAGCTGCACGATCACCGGGCTTTGCCGGCTGATGGAGCCGAACGACAGCTTGTGCGGACGGATGGTGGGAATGTCGAGGATCCGCGCCTCGATGCGCTCGATCAGGAAACGGTCTTGCATGGCAGTGGCGTGTGTCTTGGCTGGCGGCGGCTGCCGGCGATGGACACAAGCGTAAATCCATGCATTGTGTGGATCTATTGAATTATTTGTGAGAAATCATTCGATGGTATCGATGTGTTGAATGCCTGCGCGGCAGGCAGGGGGCGCGGCAGCCTTGTGCTGCGCACGCCCTCTGGCGACGGGATCAGAAACTGCTGCGCAGCGTGACCATGATGCTGCGCGGCAGGCCGTAGTAGTTGCTGCGCGTGGCCGTGCCCACGCGCTCCCAGTAGACGCGGTCGAAGAGGTTGTCGATGTTCACGGCCAGCTTGACCTTGGGGGTGAGCGGGTAGGCGGCATAGACGGACCAGACGCCGTAGCCACCCGCGCGCCAGCGCACGGTGCCCAGGGTGTCGTAGAACTCGCTGACGGCGCGCACGCCCGCGCCCAGCTCCAGCCCCTGGGCCACGGGGCCGGCCACGCGGTAGCGCGCCCACAGGTTCACGCTGTGGCGCGGCGACATGGTGCTGAAGTCGGTGCCCGTCTGCGTGACGGTGCCCTGCAGGTATTTGGAGCGCATGTAGGCGTAGCTGGCCGCCACGTCCCAGCGCGGCGACAGCGAGCCGACCACTTCGGCCTCGAAGCCTTCGGAGCGCACCTTGCCTGCGGGGATGACGAAGGCGGCATCGCCAGGGTCGGCCAGCGCGCGGTTGGTGTCCTGCATGCGGTACACGGCGGCGGTGGCGCTCAGGCGGCCGTCCAGCAGGCTGCCCTTGATGCCGGCCTCCACCTGCCGGCCCTCGCGCGGGGCGATCTGGCCGCCGCCGGCCAGGCGCCCGCTTTGCGGCTGGAAGATGCGCGACTGGCTGGCGTAGAGCGTCCAGCTGTCGTTCAGATCGAAGAGCACGGCGCCGAAGGGCGTGAACTGGCCGTCGACCTCGTAGCCCGAGCGCGTGTTCTGCAGCCGGTCCGAGGTTTCTGTCTTCCACCAGCTCTTGCGCGCGCCCGCCACCAGGGTGAGGGCCTGCGTGGGCTTGATGCGCAACTGGCCGTAGACGCCGCGCAGGCTGGTGCGCGTGATGTCGTCGGCAAAGGGCTTGAAGCTGGGCTCGGGAATGGAGGAGGGGTCGTAGTGGAACAGGTCGGCCGGCGTGTTCATGGCGCCGCGCAGCATGCGCAGGTGCATGTTGGAGCTGCGGTAGTCCGCGCCCGCGATGAAATGGTGCGTCTGCCCGGCCCATTGCCAGGGCGTGCTGTAGTAGATGTCGGCCGTGGTGTCGGCGTAGTCGCGGTCCACGGTCTGGGCCTGGGTGAAGCGGCTGATGCCGGTGTCCGAGACGGCCGAGTAGCCGTTGATGTACTTGTCGCGCTGCTGGCGCAGCACACGGCGGGCGGCCACCTTGAACAGGCCGCCGCCGTCGAGCCGCGTCTCCGACTCGATGAAGCCGGCCAGCGATTCGGGCGCGGCGCGGCCCCAGTCGGCGGCAATGGCCACGTCGCGCGGAATGGGGGCCAGCCTGCCGTCGGCGTGGGCGGGCAGGCCGGTGTCGTAGTTGCCCCGGCCGCGCTGCCAGGTGGCGCCCACCGAGACCGTGCTCTGGGAAGTGACGTCCAGCTCCACCGTGCCGTACAGGGCCTGCTTGTGGCCGTCCATGGCCATCACGGGGCTGCCGAAGTTCTCGTGCAGCGCCACCACCCGGCCACGCAGGCGGCCATCTTCGGACAGCGGGCCGGTGACATCCACCTCGGCCCGCTTGCGGCCCCGCGAGCCCAGGCCGATGGCGCCCTGGCCCTGGTAGTCCGGCAGGGCGCGCTTGCGCACCAGGTTGAGCATGACGCTGGGCTCGCCCGCGCCCGAGAACAGCCCGGCCGGCCCGCGCAGGGCCTCGACCCGGTCGAACAGGGCCAGGTCCAGCGTTTCCTGGGTGGCCGGGTTGCCGCTGACGGTGAGTCCGTCCAACTGGTAGGTGGAGGACTGGTAGCCGCGCGAGAGGATGTCGCTGCGCCCGCCCGTGCTGCTTTGCCGGCGCACGACGATGCCGGGCACCACCTTGGCGGCTTCGGTGAGCTCCACGAAGTTCTGGTCATCGAGCTGCGCGCGCGAGATCACGGACACGGACTGCGGCGTCTCCCGCGCCGTCAGCTCGATCTTGGTGGCCGCGCTGGCATAGGGCGCCCGGTAGCTGCCCGTGCCTTCCGTGCGGCCGTCGCGCAGGGCCGTGGCCGTCACCCGCACTTCGTCCAGCGCGGTCTGCGGGCGCGCCGGGGCGGGGCGCAGCAGCCAGCCGCCCTGGGGTTGGGCAGAGGCTTGCAGCCCGCTGCCGGCCAGCAGGCGCTGCAGTGCCTCGGCCGGCTCCAGGCGGCCCTGGACGGCGGGCGCGGTCTTGCCTGCCAGCAGGGCGCTGTCGGCCGCGATGCTGGTGCCGGTGGCGCGCGCCAGGGCCTTGATGGCGTCGGACAGCGGCTGGGCCGGCAGGTCGATGTCGGCAGGCGCGGCCAGGGCTGGCGTGCAGGCCAGTGCCGCCGCGCAGGCGAGCAGGGACAGGCAGGCGCGTGCCGGGCGGGAGGAAAGAGGGCGGGCGGGCATGGCGGGAACGTTCTCCTGGAAATCGGTTGTGCTCGCCTGTATGACGGAGCAGCCCGCCGGATCCCTGATGTGTGTTGGCCGTTTTTTTTCAGTTTTTCCGGATTTTTTCCGGCGCCGTGCTGCGCGGGGCCAGCCAGGTGGCGCCGTCGCGCTCCTGCACGCGCACGGCGGCGATGCGCGGCAGCGCGTCCAGGAAACTCTCCACATCGGCGCGCTGCACGGCGGCCGTGATGCGCGGCCCGCCCGTGCCGTCGGCTACGGCCGCACGCACGGGCTGGCGGCGCCAGCGCGACAGCGTGGCGGCGATCTCGCCCAGCCCGGCGCTGTCGAAGACGATGAGGCCGCGTTCGATGGACGAGAAGCTGTCGCGCGCATCGCGCTGCACGCGACGGGGGAGGGGGCTGGCGTGTGCGCCATCGGCACCGGGTGCGGCACCGGGGGCGGCACCGGCGCTTTCGTCCGGCAGTTCCCCCACTTCGCCAGCCTGCAGCAGCAGGGACGGTTCTCCTTCAGCACCTTTCACCGCCAAACGCACCGTGCCATGCTCCACGCTCACCCGCACCAGGCCCGGCAGGCGGTTGACGGTGAAGCGCGTGCCCAGCACGGTGATGCGCGCCTGGCCTGCGTCGATGGTGAAGTGGCGGTCTGCATCCCTGGCCACGTCGAACAGGGCCTCGCCCCGCTCCAGCACCACGGCGCGCTGGCGGCGCGTGTAGCGCGTGGCGATGCGGCTGGCCGGTCCCAGGGTCAGCACGCTGGCGTCGGGCAGGTTCAGCACGATGCGTTCGCCAATCGCACTGTCGCGGGCCAGGGCGAACACGGTGGTGTCCTGCCATTCAAGCCAGCCGCGCCATGCCAGCAGGCCCGCCGTGCCCAGGCCGGCAACGCCCAGCACGCCGCGGGTGATGGCTGCGCGGCGCGTGTTGCTGCGTGTGTTGCGGCGCTGGCGTGCGGCGGTGTTCACGGCCGTGGCCAGGGCCTCGGTGCGGGGCGTGGAGTCGAAGTCCTGCCACAGCGCCTCGAAGGCGGCGTATTCGGCGGCGTGGCGCGGGTCGGCGTCCATCCAGGTGCGCCAGGCGGCGGCGTCGGCGGCGCCGGGCTGCGCTCCCGCATCCCGGTGCATGCGTATGAACCAGCGCGCGGCCTCTTCGCGCGGCGTGGTCATGGCGCGAGCAGCTCGCGCGCGGCGCGCAGGTCCAGCAGGGCACGCATCAGGTGGCGCTCCACCATGTTCAGACTGATGCCCAGCGTGGCGGCAATCCTGGGCTGGGAATGGCCTTCCACCTTGCACAGCCAGAACACCTCGCGGCAGCGCGGGGGAAGCCCTTCGATGACCCGCTGCGCAGCGGCCAGGCGCTGCTGCAGATCGGCCAGCACCTCGGCGGAAGGCGCGGTGAATGCTTCCTGCACGGCGATGGCGTCCGCGCGCCTGCCGGGGGCCGTGGAGTCCGGCTCGCCTGCCAGGTCGGGCAGGGGCACGAAGCGGCGTTCATGCGCCATCTGGTCCGCGAGCACGGTACGCGCCACCACGCGCAGATAGGCGTGCGGCTGGGCGATGCCTTCATGCCTGCCGCTGAGGGCGTAGCGCACGAAGGCGTCATGCAGCACATCCTGCGCACGGTGGATGCAGCGCGTGCTGCGCCAGATGGCGGGCAGCAGGCTGCCGTAGGCCCAGCGCAGGTCCAGGCCCAGCCAGGCTGCGGGAGTCGGATGGCGTGTCATACGAACGGGAATGGAGGCCGGGCGTGCCGACCGGCAGGTTCAGGGAGCAAGGTTGCGGCATTCTAAATGAGACTTTTTCTCATTTGTTGCCGAATGCCCACGCGCTCTCAGCCCTGTCTGGCTCCGCTACAGCAACTCCGCCGGCCGCGTCTCCGATGCGCCGGTGCGGCAGGGCAGGGTGATGCGAAACAGCGACCCGCCTTCGGAGCGGTTGCTGGCGGCGATGGTGCCGTCCATGGCGTCGATGATCTTGCGGCAGATGGCCAGGCCCAGGCCGGTACCGCCCGAGCCGTTGCGGGTTTTGCTGGACTGCACGAAGGGCTGGAAGATCTTGTCCAGCTCCTGCGGCGGAATGCCCGGCCCCTGGTCGGAGACGGCGATGCAGATATCGCCCTGTTCATCGATGCGGCCCTGCACATCGATGCGCCCGCCAATGGGCGAGAACTTGATGGCATTGGCCAGCACATTGCGCACCACCTGCTGGAAGCGCACGGGGTCGGCCTTGGCGATCAGCGGCGTGTCGTCGAGCTCCAGCCGCAGGTCGATCAGCTTTTGCTGCTGCTGCGGCTCCAGCTCGCGCACCACGGGCCGGATCAGGCTCCTGAGGTCGGTGCGCTCGACGTGGATGGTGCCCACGGCGCTTTCCAGCTTGGCCACGTCCAGCAGGTCGTTGACCAGGGCCAGCATGCGTATGCCCGCCTCATGGATGTCGTTGAACATGTCGGCCATGGCGGGATTGCCGCGCGAGCGCAGGCCGCCGAGCTCGGCAAAGCCCATGATGGACTGCAGCGGGGTGCGCAGCTCGTGGCTCATGTTGGCCACGAATTCCGATTTCACGCGGAAGGCCTCTTCGGCCGCGTCGCGGGCTTCGCGGGTGGCATGCTCGGCTGCGCGGAATTCGCTCACGTCCACAAAAATGCTGAGCACGCCGGTGATCTGGCCCTGGGCATTCTTGACGGCTGCCTTGGAGATCTGCACATCGCGGTAGCTGCCGTCCACATGGGGTAGCCGGGCCTCCACCATCATGCGCTGGCCCGAGCGCATCACGACCTGGTTGCTGCGCATCTGCAGCAGGGCATCGTCGCGCGCGTGCAGGCCCTTGATCTCGTGGCCGAGCACGGCGTAGCGGCCCCGGCCGAAGAAGTCCTCCCAGGCCTTGTTGACCAGGGCCACGCGCTGGTCCGCGTCGGTGACCAGCATGGGCAGGGGCGTGGTCTCGAACAGCAGATGCTGGAAGGCCAGCTGGGTCTGCAGCTCCTGCTGGGCCTTCCAGCGGGCGGTCACGTCCACGGCGCTGCCGGCAAAGCCCACCAGCTGGCCGTCGCGCAGCAGGGGAACCACGGCGATGTCGCAGAGCATCTCCCGGTTGCCCGGCAGGCGGAACATGGCCTGGCAGTTGCGCGGTGCCAGCCGGGCCAGGGGATCGAGCAGGGCCTGGATCTGCGCCAGGTACGAGCCGTCCACGATGTTCTCCAGCGGCTGGCCCACGGCCTCGGCGCTGGGCTGGCCGGTCAGCTGCTCCCAGCGCGCGTTCACGAAGGTCAGCAGTCCCTGGCTGTCGGTGCGAAAGATCAGCTCCTGCACGCTGCGCATGAGCACGGCCATCTCATGCTCGCTGCGCGCCAGGCGCGCCTGTGCCTGCTCCATGGCCTGCAGTGCCGACTTCTGGACCCTGCGGGTCTTGAGCACCGACCAGCTCAGTCCCAGCACCAGGGCCAGCAGGGCCACGCCGGCCACGAAGAAGGCAAAGGCGTTGTCCCGCCAGCGCGCCACCATGGCCGCGTAGGGCTCCTCCACCACCAGCAGCAGCGGCCAGTTGCGCACGGTGCGGAACGACACGATCTGGTGGCGACCCAGCATGCCCGCGCCGATGTAGGAGCCGAATTCGCTGTGCGGCAGCCATTCCTGGAACAGCGGCGTCTGCAGCGCGGCGGCTGCCTGCACGCCCGTGCCCTCATTGGTGCTGGCCAGGGGGCGGCCGTCATAGGTCAGCAGCACGGCCTCGTAGCTGAGGGTCTCCAGCGTGGACTGGTAGAAGTTGGCCACGGCGTCGGGATTGATCAGGGCCACCAGCACGGCGGGCATGCCGTTGTCCTGGTGGAAGGTCAGCAACTGCGGCAGAAAGGACACGCCGCGCGGCGTCGGATGTGCCCGTGGCGCCAGCGACGACAGGCTGCGGCCGGGCACCAGCCGGCCCAGCTGGGGCTTGCCGGGGATGAGGACGGCCGCCTTGTCGTGCAGCAGATCCTGCGTGTTGATCTGCTGGCCGGCCTCCCCGGCCTGGGTGCTGGCCAGGATGAGGCCCTTGTCGTCGATCAGCGCCATGCTGCGCAGGTAGGGCAACTGGGCGATCAGCAGGGCCATGGCGGCCTCGCGCGTGCCGCGCCCACTGCCCGCGGCCACGATGGCCGGGTTGTGCGCCAGGCTGGCCAGGGCCATTTCGGTGTTCTCGAAGGTCTTGGCCGTCTGGTCCTCCAGCACGCGGGCCAGCAGCGAGGCCTGGGACTTGCTCTGGTCCGCATCGGCATGCAGCTGGCTCCAGACGAAGAGCACCAGTCCGGCGAGCACGCACAGTGCAAAGGTCAGCACCAGCGCCTTGATGTGGGCACTGCGCCGGGCTCCGAGAAAATGATGCGCGGCAGCTCGTTCAGACATGATGAAGGTGCTCCATCGGAAGTTTCAGGGCGCGACGATGGCGGTCAGGCCGTTGTGGCGCGCGGCCCTGGCCAGGCGGCCGTCGCGCTTGATGTCCGAGACGAACTGGTTCAGGCGCGCCAGCCACTGGGCGTCGGCAGGGCTGGCCGCATAGCCGTAGGGCAGCACATGGAAGGGCTGGGGCGGCGCGATCAGCTGCACCCAGTCCGAGCTGTCCAGCAGCTTGCGGCTGTACGGGTAGTCGGTCATGAACACGTCCACGCGCCCGGCCATGAGTTCCTTTTCGCGGGTTTGCGGCGGCTCCACCAGCACCAGGTGCGCATGCCTGAGCGACTCGCGCATGACCGGCTCCATGAAGGTGCCGCGCTGCACGGCCACCTGCACGCCGGGCTGGTCGATGTCGGCCCAGCTGCGCACGGCGGGGTTGCTCTTGGTGGTGATGCCGTAGATATCGCTGCTCAGGTAGGGCTGGGTGAAGCGCAGCTGCTGCTGGCGCTGCGGCAGGATGCCGACGGCGAACATGGCCACGTCGCAGCGCGACTCCAGCAGGTCGGGCACCAGCCGCGAGAAGGACGAGTCCACATGCTGCAGCCGCGCGCCCAGGTCCTTGGCCAGCTCTGCCGAGAGCTCCGCGTCGATGCCCGTGAGCCTGCCCGTGCGTGCGTCACGGTAGGTGATGCCGTAGTAGTCGGGCCAGATGCAGACCTTCAGCGTGTGGCTGCTGGCCACGCGGTCCAGCACCTCGCCGGCCCGTGCTGCGCCAGGCCCCATGGCCAGCACCGCCACCCAGGCCGGAACCAGTGCCAGCAGCAGCGCCTGCACAACGGGCAGCACAGCGGGCAGCACAACGGCCTGCACGGCGGCCCGCACCAGCGCGGACAGGCGCGCGGCGTTCCCGGACGGTATCTGCCATCGGCCCGCGGCGGCCTGCGTGTGCATCGTCATCAGTCGCTCCTGTAAAGACTGGCCAGGGTCTCCAGCAGCCGGTTCGGGCTGAAGGGCTTGAGCAGGTATTCGTCGGCACCGGCATTGAAGCCCGCCTCGCGGTCCTGCGCACTGCCCCGGGCCGTCAGCAGGATCACCCGCGTGTGCCGCAGGTCGTAGGAGGTCTTGATGCGGCAGCACACCTCCAGGCCGTCCAGCGTGCCCGGCATCATCATGTCCAGCAGCACCACGTCGGGCTGGCTGCGCTGGGCCAGGGCCCAGGCTTCGTCACCGGTCGGCGCCTCCATGACTTCGTATGCGCTGGACTCCAGCGTCATGCGCAACAGCTTGCGGATGTCGGCTTGGTCTTCGGCGATCAGTATCTTCTTCATGGCGGGCCTTTCGCAACGCAGTTGAAGGGTTCTGCGTTGGATTCAATCATAAATATCAAATTCATCAAATTTGTATTGAATTTTTTAATCGTATTTGATGCAAAATTGCTGCCATGTCCGAGAACAGCACCCCACCAGGCCAAATTCCGCACTACACGACCGCTGAGGTGGCCAAGCTGCTGGGCATGGCGGTGCGGTCGGTTCAGCTCATGGTCGATCGCGGCGATCTGGAGGCCTGGAAGACCCCCGGGGGGCACCGGCGCATCACGCGCGCCTCCGTGGAACGCTGGCGCGGCAGGCAGGGCGATGCGGCCGCCACGTCCGGGGCGCCAGCGGCGGCCCCGGCGCCCGCTCCCGCGCAGGCCGGCACGGGCCCGCGCGTGCTGCTGATCGAGGACTCCGTGCACTTTCAGAACCTGGTGCGCCTGCTGGTGCAGCGCCACTTTCCCGACGTGCAGCTGCACGTGGCGCA
This sequence comes from Delftia sp. JD2, assembly GCF_001682645.1. NCBI lineage: Bacteria > Pseudomonadati > Pseudomonadota > Betaproteobacteria > Burkholderiales > Comamonadaceae > Delftia > Delftia sp. JD2. Next base: position 1,108 of record NZ_LFJT01000016.1, on the reverse strand, counting down.
CGACGGGATCACCGGCATGGCGCTGTACGGGCAGATCCAGCCCGACGTGCTGCTGGTGGACATCCTGCTGCCCGACATCGACGGCGCCGCCCTCATCACCACCTTGCGCACGCATGAGCAGTTCGCGCGCTGCAAGCTGCTGGTGGTCACCTCGCTGGATGCGGCAGAGCGCGAGGCCTACGCCTTTGCGCTGGGCGGCGCGCGCGTGATCCACAAACCCCAGCTCGTGCAGGAGCTGCCCGAGGCGCTGGGCGAACTGCTGGGCAGGCAGGCAGCGTGAATCCGGCCCATCCTGCGGTCCTGCTGGTGGAGGACGATGCCTCGATTGCGCGATTCGTCACGCTGGCGCTGGAGGGCATGCCCCTCAACCTGGTGTCCTGCGCGAGTGCGGAGCAGGCGCAGAGCCTGCTGCAGAGCCAGCCCTTTGCCCTGCTGATCACCGACCTGATGCTGCCCGGCGCCTCCGGGGTCGAGCTCATCGAATGGCTGCGCAGCTCTCCGCAGGCAGGCTGCAGCGCCGTGGTCTTCAGCGCCGGCGTGCGGGCCGACGTGGCGCTGCGGCTGGAGCAACTGCAGGTCTGGGGCGTGCTGCGCAAGCCCGTGTCGGTGGCGCAACTGGTGGACTGCGTGGAATCGGTGCTGGCGGCGCAACCGGCCGGCTCGCCCGCGCCAGCCAGCGTGCAGGCTGCCGGTGCGGATGTGCCGGTGGATATGCAGGTGGATATGCCTGCGGATATGCCGGCGGATGGCGGCCCGGCCGCCGTCTCCAGCTACTTCGGCGGCGATGCCGCCCTGTTCCACAGCTACCGCGCCAGCTGTCTTGCGCAGTTGCCCGACGATGTGGCGCTGGGCGAAAACCTGCTTGCCGCGCGTGATGCCGCGGCGCTGCGCCGGCTGGCGCACAACCTCAAAAGCGTGCTGCGCCTGCTGGGGCACGAGCAGGCCAGCGGCCTGGCGCAGACGCTGGAGCAGGCCTGCCTGGCCAGCGACTGGGCGGGCGCCACCGATGCCTGGCGGCAACTGGGCGCGGCCCTGCTGGGAATGCTGGACGGCGCGGGCCAGCGGCCCCGGCGCGGCTGACACCGCGCCCGCCATTGCGCCATCCCGC